>NZ_CP025803.1:3950000-4190786 GCF_003352065.1 Sulfitobacter sp. SK011 | reverse complement strand
AATCCACCTGGTCCCGCTTCTTCCGTTCATTGCAACTGGCAGACACTCCAGTGTGCAAAAGTACTTTTCTTCACACAAAGGTCATCAGCCCGGGTCCATTAGGCACCCGACCATCCGTCCTTTGGACCTATTCAGAATGACCATATCAGCAGCTTACATCCCAAAGAAGGGATTGGCGCAGGATGCCGGACATGGTCGTCCGCGACTCAAATACACAACAGGGCAAATGTGCTGGCAGCATCATCTGCAAACCGAAAGGCGGACTTTTTGTATGTCCGTCCACACGCCCCCAAAATCAAACATAGTACGCTTTCGCGTGTGTTTGAGACCGAAGCCTGTCCCCCATGCGACCTGAATCGCACTCCCTTGGTAGCAAGTTGTCTGGGTCGCCTACAACACATCTTCAAACTTGACTCGGTGTTTCTTGGAAAAGAATCTATCTGCCAATTTTGAGACTCCGTACCAAACGAAAAAGGCGACGCAGTGCGCCGCCTTTTTTATCAACTGATTAGCCGATAACAGATCGGTGATCGCCGCCGTTATGCCAGCGCTTTGACCCGTGCCGACAAACGCGACATTTTCCGTGACGCTGTGTTTTTGTGGAAAACGCCCTTGGTAACACCACGCATAAGCTCTGGCTGGGCAGCTTTCAGCGCTGCAACTGATGCATCTTTGTCACCAGATTCGATCGCTTCTTCTACTTTGCGCAGATAGGTGCGGATGCGCGAACGACGTGCTTTGTTGACCGCAAAACGCTTTTCGTTCTGGCGCGCGCGCTTTTTGGATTGTGGTGTATTTGCCATGAGTCTCAACCTTCGGGTTCATAATTTCGATTCTGGCGCGTGACGCCAAACCCGTGCCGGATGTCCGGTAAGGTGATTCTAGCCAGAGCGGGCTGCACGCGCATGTATGGTGCGGGCTATAGTCCAAGCCGCCCGGGTTTGCAAACCATAGATTATTTGTCGCGAAACTGTGCTTCGCGCTTTTCAAGGAAGGCGGACATGCCTTCTTTTTGATCCTCGGTCGCAAAGAGCGCATGGAACGCGCGACGTTCAAACAACAGGCCCTCGCGCAGGGGCACCTCATAGGCGCGATTAACGGCCTCTTTGACAACCATCACGGCAACCATGGATTTTTCAGCGATCTTGCCTGCTGCACCCAACGCCTCATCCATCAGCTTCTTGACAGGTACAACGCGCGAAACCAGCCCTGAACGCTCTGCTTCGGTTGCGTCCATGAACCGACCCGTCAGGTTCATATCCATCGCTTTGGATTTGCCGACCAGCCGTGTCAGCCGCTGCGTGCCACCAATGCCCGCGACCACGCCAAGATTGATCTCGGGTTGACCAAATTTTGCGGTCTCTGAGCAGATTATAAAGTCGCACATCATCGCCAGTTCGCACCCACCGCCCAGCGCATAACCTGATACTGCCGCAATGATCGGCTTGCGAACGCGCATGATCTGATCCGTTTCGGGGGTAAAGAGGTCGCCCGTGAACGCTTCGACAAATGTCTTGTCACGCATCATCGCAATGTCTGCCCCGGCGGCAAACGCCTTTTCAGATCCGGTAATGACGATGCAACGCACCTTTTCATTTTCCTGAGCAGCTTTCAAAGCGGCAGCCAATTCCGTCATCAACTGGTCATTCAGCGCATTCAGCGCGTCAGGCCTGTTCAGGGTGATCAGGGCCACGTGGTTGTCCACGTCTACGATGATTGTTTCATAAGCCATCAAGTATGCTCTCGTTTGTTGCGCTCAGACCGTTGTGCATATCACGGGTTCACCCCGTTTCAAGTCATCTTTGACATGTCGGGCAATAGAAGGACGAGCGCCCTGATTGCACGATACGTCCTATGACATTGCCGCAGTCTGGTGTTCGGCATGCCTGGCCCTCACGTCCATAGACATCGAAACGGTGTTGGAAGTAGCCCAGTTCGCCATCCGCCTGTCGAAAATCCCGCAACGATGATCCCCCCGCCTCGATCGCCTCTGACAATACCTGTCGAATGATCGGGACCAAAGCGGCGACCCGCCCCGCTGAAATGCGTCCGGCCTTGCGGGCAGGGCTGATGCCTGCGCGGTAAAGCGTTTCACAGACATAGATATTTCCCAACCCCGCAATAATGCGCTGATCCAGCAGCGCCGATTTGATTGGCATGTTCCGTCCCTTGAGCGCCGCAATCAAATGCGCCTCGTGAAAGTCGTTGCCAAGCGGTTCTGGCCCCAAAACAGCAAGCAGTTTGTGCTGATCCGCTGTGGCCGTGTCCATCAGGTCCATCGCACCAAAGCGACGGGGGTCGTTAAAGGTGATCCGCGCGCCATTGGACATGTGAAAAACAACATGGTCGTGTTTTTCAGGGCTGGGGTGATCGTGGACAAATTTTCCCAGCGGATCGCCAGAAATCAGCATACGCCCTGACATGCCCAGATGGATCAGCAATGATTCTCCTGACGCCAGATCGGCCAGAATATATTTGGAACGTCTGCGCAGCCGCTCAACCTTTTGCCCGTTCAGGCGTTCAGCCATGCGTTCAGGGAACGGCCAGCGCAGGTCTGGCCGGTTCACATCAGCGCGCGCAATCACGGCATTTTCCATGACGGGGGCCAATCCGCAACGGACTGTTTCTACTTCGGGAAGTTCGGGCATCAGGTCCTGACGTTCATGTCCTCTAGATCTGACATGAATGTAAGGAAGGTGTGGATGCCGACAAGGTGTTTCTGCAAGGACATCTTTCCGTCGGCAAATTTCAGGACGTAGAGGTAATGCCCATTGTCGCGGATGGTGATGAAATCCTCCCAGGCATAATGCTTTTGCTGAAACAGCCAGTTGGGTGCAGTGATGCCTTGGTCATCATACCGCGCCTCATAGGCAGAAATGTACATCACCGTGTAAAAAATTATCGCCGTCATCATGATGGCCCCCAAACCGCTGAGCATCGGTTGAAAGATCGTGCAGCCCCAGAGACAGAACAGAATAAACCCGCCCGAGCCAAGGCTGATGATGCGCAAACCCTGTGTTGGCCGCATCACAACAGTACCAAGTGTCATGTGCACTGGCCTATCCATGCCGATATTTGCGATCCTGCTGGTGACAGGATCCAAATTGACAATGCCCATGCGGCCCGTCTCGGTCAATTTGATGTCAGGATACGAGCGATTGCAGGAGATGCGCCGACGAATATGCGTCACAACGATCACAGTGAGGATCGCAAGCGCCCCAACCGACATTCCAAAAAGAACAATCCATGTCAGAAAGCCCATATTGTTCTAGCCCCTGCGTCATAATGAGGATTTGTTTCTTGGCGCTGGGCAATATAACCCCAAATGGACCACAGTGAGGCAGGAAGGTGTCATGGACACGGATAAGACAACGCATTTTGGTGCCCAGACCGTTCTGGAAAGCGAAAAGGCGGGCAAGGTCAAATCGCTGTTTGGCGATGTGGCCAGCAAATATGACATCATGAATGATGTGATGAGTGTCGGCATTCACCGCATCTGGAAAGAGGCGATGATGGATTGGCTTGCGCCGCGCGCAGGTCAAAAGCTTTTGGATGTTGCGGGCGGTACTGGGGATGTTTCCTTCAAATTCCTCAAGCGCGCGGGCAGTGGCCATGCAACCGTGCTTGATCTGACCGAACAGATGCTTGTTGAGGGCCGCCAGCGCGCCGAAGCTGACAGCCTCTCAGACAGTCTGGATTGGGTCGTGGGCGATGCAATGGCATTGCCGTTCGCCGATAACACCTTTGACGTTTACACAATCAGCTTTGGCATCCGAAATGTGACCAGGCCGCAAGAAGCGCTGAACGAAGCGTTTCGTGTGCTACGGCCCGGTGGACGTCTGATGGTTCTTGAATTCAGCCAACTGCCGAACCCGATGATGCAAAAAGCCTATGATCTATATAGCTTTAATGTGATCCCCCGCATGGGTCAGATGATCGCGAATGACCGTGACAGCTATCAATATCTGGTTGAATCCATACGGAACTTTCCAGATCAGGAAACCTTTTTGAGCATGGTGCGTGATGCAGGTTTTGAGCAAGCGAAGTATCGTAATATGACGATGGGTATTGCCGCACTGCATTCGGGTTGGAAGCTGTAATATGCGCGGCCCGCACAATATTTGGCGTCTGATCCGCACTGGCGCAACACTGGAACGCACCGGGGCGATGAATGTCGTGCTTGATGCGTTTGAGGCAACACCGGCGCTGCGTTTTGTTGCACGGGGGCTGGGCCTGCCATTCAAATGGTTGGGCTACAAAGGCGATCCGACAATGCCGCCCGCGACGCGCGCGTTAACGGCACTTGGTCCCGCATACATCAAGTTTGGACAGGTGCTTTCGACCCGACCTGATGTTGTTGGCGACGAACTGGCCGTTCAGCTGCGGGTGCTACAGGACAAACTGCCGCCTTTTTCTATCGAAGAAGCGAAGGCGGAGGTCGAGCGTGAACTGGGCGAACCGGTTTCTGCCATCTTCTCCGAATTCAGCGAATCCGTTGCGGCGGCGTCGATTGCGCAGGTTCACAAAGCGCGGTTGATTGATTCAGGCGAAGAGGTCGCTGTAAAAGTTCTGCGCCCCGGCATTGAGCGCGCGTTTCGCAAGGACGTGGATGCCTTTTACCTTGCCGCCCGGATGGTCGAGGTTTTCTCACCCGGCTCGCGCCGCCTGCGCCCGACGGAAGTGATTGAACACTTTGACGGTGTGGTGCGCGGCGAGCTCGATCTGAGACTGGAAAGTGCTGCGGCTTCGGAATTTGCGGCCAACACCAAGAACGACGAAGGCTTTCAACTGCCGGACATCAAGTGGAACCACTCAGCGCGGCGGGTGATGACGTTGGGCTGGGCCGATGGGGCCGCGATGGGGGACAACGCCGCAATTGATGCGGCTGGGCATGACCGCGTTGACCTGTCGAAACGGGTACTACACCTGTTCCTGAATCACGCGCTGCGCGACGGGTATTTCCACGCGGATATGCATCAGGGCAACATGAAAGTCGCGGCAAACGGCGATATTATTGCCTATGATTTCGGGATCATGGGCCACATCGACGAATACACGCGCCGGGTCTACGCCGAGATCCTCTATGGGTTTATCCGTCGCGATTACATGCGCGTTGCAAAAGTCCACTTTGAGGCCGGATATGTGCCAGCCGACAAAGATGTTGATGAATTCGCCCGCGCATTACGCGCAGTAGGTGAGCCGATCTTTGGCATGGACGCGACGCATATTTCGATGGCACGCTTGCTAAGCTATCTCTTTGAAGTGACAGAGAGATTTGGCATGGAAACCCGGACCGAACTGATCTTGTTGCAACGCACAATGGTGGTGGTCGAAGGGGTTGCGCGGTCTCTCAACCCGCATATCAACATTTGGGAAGTCGCAAGCCCCATCGTCACGGATTATATCACCAAATCGATCGGCCCACGGGCCATTCTGACCGATCTGAAAAGCACGGCCATGGTATTGGCACGGTTTGGTCCACGTTTGCCTGGCCTGGTTGAAAGCGCACTGCTGCGGCAAAGCAATGAAGCCTTGCCCAAGCACCGCCCCTTCTGGCGTTGGGTCGCATTGTCGCTGATGATCGGCGCGACCTTTGGGGCTGTGGTGGTGATGGTGCTGGACCGGATCGGTTAAAGACGCTCAATCGCAAGGGCGATGCCCTGTCCGCCGCCAATGCACATGGTGATCAACGCGCGTTTGCCGCCGGTCCGCTCCAATTCATAAAGCGCCTTGACCGTGATGATCGCCCCGGTCGCCCCCACCGGATGGCCAAGCGCAATGGCACCACCATTCGGGTTGACGCGGGCCGGGTCAAATCCAAGGTTTTTGGTGACGGCACAGGCTTGCGATGCAAAAGCTTCGTTGCTTTCGATCACATCAAAATCATCGACGGTCAGGCCTGTTCTGGACAGCAGATTTTGCACGGCTGGCACCGGCCCGATGCCCATCACCTCCGGGCGGACGCCCGCATGCGCATAGCCAATGATGCGGGCGCGGGGTTTCAGGCCCGCTTTTTCTGCAGCATCCGACGTTGCCAGCACCAAAGCTGCGGCACCGTCGTTGATGCCGCTGGCATTCCCAGCCGTGACGGTCCCGTCCTTTTGGAAAACCGTGCGCAAGCCGGCCAATGCGTCAATCGTGGTGGTTTTGGGGTGTTCGTCGGTATCAAACGGCACCATGTCCCGTTTCACACGCACCTCAACAGGCACGATCTGTTCCTTGAAATATCCCGCCTCAATCGCTGCAGCAGCGCGGTTCTGGCTTTCCAGCGCAAAGGCGTCCTGATCCGCACGGCTGATGCCATGCTCTGCCGCAACATTTTCCGCCGTTACCCCCATGTGACCCGTGCCAAATGGACAGTTCAGCGTACCCAGCATCATGTCGAGCGTGCGCACATCGCCCATTTTCTGACCCCACCGCGCATCTGGCATGATGTAGGGCGACCGAGACATGTTTTCCGCCCCCCCTGCCAAGGCAAAGTCCGCATCACCCAGCATGAGGTTCTGAACGGCCGATACGATGGCCTGAACGCCGGATCCACACAAACGGTTCACATTCATTGCGGGCACTTCATCCGGGACACCTGCCTGCCGTGCGGCGACGCGGCTGAGATACATGTCGCGCGGCTCTGTGTTGATGACATTGCCAAAGACCACATGCCCGATCTGTGCCGGATCAACACCGGCCCGCGCCATCGCCTCGCGGGCAACGGCTGTACCAAGATCCGTCGGGGGTGTACCCGCAAGCGCACCGCCGAATGTACCAATGGCCGTACGCGCGCCACCCAGAATAACGATATCTTTGGTCATGGTGATCTCCTGTTGCTATTCATAGACTATGCGATGCCAAGCAGAAGAAGTCAGCCCAAACGTCCCGTCAATCCAGGTGCTGGTATCTGGATTTGTCAAAAATCCGTCATACAAGACAATTTCCTCTATTTCGGAAATCTGTCCGGCATGCTAGATCCCCCGCACCAAGGAGTGTGATTCATGACCCAAACCTATCTCAGCCACATCACTGAAACCCTCGCCGGAATCGAAGCCGAAGGGATGATGAAGCGTGAGCGTCTGATCACTTCGCCCCAAGGCGGTGAGATCACCGTCGGGGATCGGGACGTGATCAACCTTTGCGCAAACAATTACCTTGGGTTGGCGGATCACCCTGAGCTTATCAAAGCCGCCAAAGCCGCGATGGACCCCCGCGGTTTTGGAATGGCCTCCGTCCGCTTTATCTGTGGGACGCAGGACATCCACCGCGAGTTGGAACAAAAGTTGGCGGCCTTCCTCGGCAAAGACGATTCGATCCTGTTTGCGGCCTGTTTTGACGCCAACGGCGGGCTGTTTGAACCGCTTTTTGGACCCGAAGACGCGATTGTGTCTGACGCACTAAACCACGCGTCGATCATTGACGGTATCCGCCTTTGTAAGGCCAAGCGGTATCGCTATGCCAACAGCGATATGGATGATCTGGAAGCGCAGCTTATCAAGGCCCGCGATGACGGCGCGCGGTTTACCCTGATTGCGACGGATGGGGTATTCAGCATGGATGGCTATCTGGCCAAACTGCCCGAGATTGTTGCGCTGGCCGAGAAATATGAAGCGCTGGTGATGGTGGACGATTGCCACTCAACCGGGTTCCTGGGGCCCAAGGGCGAAGGCACCCCAGCCCATCACGGTGTTGACGTGGATATCCTGACCGGGACATTGGGCAAGGCGCTGGGCGGTGCAATCGGTGGATATATCGCGGGGCCGCAGCCGGTGATTGATCTGCTGCGCCAACGGGCGCGGCCCTATTTGTTTTCAAACTCCCTGCCGCCGTCGATTGTGATGGCGGGCATCAAAGCGTTGGAACTGGTTGAACAGGGCGACGACCTGCGGACACGGTTGTTTGAGAACACCAAATATTGGCGTGCGGGTCTGGAGGCACTTGGGTTTGACCTGTTGCCCGGCGAACACCCGATTGTGCCTGTCATGCTGGGTGAGGCACAGTTGGCGCAGGATATGGCTGCGCGACTGTTTGAAGAAGGCGTTTATGTCAGCGGGTTTTTCTTTCCGGTGGTGCCGCGCGGACAAGCCCGGATCAGAACGCAAATGAACGCGGCATTGAACCGGGATGAATTGGACCGAGCGTTAAAAGCGTTTGAGGTGGCTGGCAAAGCATGTGGGGTGTTGAAATGACGACCAACGAAATGAAAGCACTGTCAAAGCTGCACGCCCGCGAGGGATTGTGGATGGTCCAAGCGCCGGTGCCGGAAATCGGCCCCGACGACGTGCTGATCAAGATCAACAAGACCGGTATTTGCGGGACGGATATTCACATCTGGAACTGGGACGAGTGGGCCAAGAAAACAGTGCCTGTTCCGATGATTACCGGGCATGAATTTGCGGGTCAGATTGTTGAATTGGGCCGCAATGTCGAAGGGCTGGAGATTGGCCAGCGGTGTTCCGGCGAAGGACATCTGATCGGAAAAAAATCCCGTCAGAGCCGCGCAGGCAAATTTCACCTCGACCCGGCCACACGGGGCATTGGCGTCAATGAACAAGGGGCCTTTGCGCAATATCTGAAGCTACCCGCGTTTAATGTGGTGCCCTTGCCAGATGAAATTTCCGATGACATCGGTGCGATCCTTGATCCCTTGGGCAACGCCGTGCACACCGCGCTAAGTTTTGATCTGGTGGGCGAAGATGTTTTGATCACCGGTGCCGGGCCGATTGGCATCATGGCTGCTGCAGTGGCGCGGCACGTGGGCGCGCGGCATGTGGTGATTACGGATGTGAATCCCGACCGCCTTGCGCTGGCTGAGAAGGTGACGGACGTGATCCCCGTCAATGTCGCCTCTGAGGAACTGCGCGATGTGTTCCCAAAGCTGAAGATGAAACAGGGCTTTGACGTCGGATTGGAAATGTCCGGCAACCAGCGCGCATTGGATCAAATGGTGGATGCGATGACCATGGGCGGCCGTATTGCGATGTTGGGTATTCCGCCCGGCAAATCACCCGTCGACTGGAGCGCGATCGTGTTCAAAGCCATCACAATCAAAGGTGTCTATGGGCGCGAGATTTTTGAAACCTGGTACAAGATGATTGCCATGCTTGAGAATGGTTTGGATGTGTCCAAGATCATTACCCACCGTTTTGCGGTCGATGATTTTGAGGCTGGGTTTGCTGCGATGAAATCGGGACAATCGGGCAAAGTTGTTCTGGACTGGACGTAAGTCTGATCCGACAGATGAACCATCTGAGGTTCTGCCGCGTTAGGGACCATGATCAAACGCATTATTCATTCTTTTGCCTGGCGCACAGAGTACATATTGGACCGTTTGCGCGGCCAGAACGATAAACGGCGCATCATTGAACCCTATATCGGCTACGCGACTCCTGACAATTTGGTGGTTCGCGGACGGGTGCTTGCGGCACTTAGACGAAACAAGCCGCTGCCCACACAATCGGTTTGGGTCAATTTTCGTCAGATGGTGTCGCTGTTTTTGACCGATGAAGTGGCTGGTGTCGAGGTGTCGGCCCAGGGCGTCACAGCCCTGACAGACGATGAAGGCTATTTCAGCCTGATGCTTCCGCGTTGGACCGCTGAGGGCTGGATCGATATCGAAACGTCAATCGAGGGTCGGACAGGCGTGACCACCTGTCCTGTGCTGGCAACACGTCAAGATGCAGAGTTTGCGGTGATTTCTGACGTTGATGATACGATGTTGGAAACGGGGGCCTATTCACTGGTACGCAACCTTTGGACCTCGCTGACCGGCAATCTGCTGACCCGCCGCATTTTCCCCGACGCGGTCAGGTTTATCGCGGCGCTGTCCGACAGCGGCCGCAATCCGGTCTATTACGTCAGCTCCAGCCCTTGGAACCTTCATCATTTCCTGACCGGAATATTCGAACGCGCAGGGCTGACACGCGGACCGATGTTCTTGCGGGATCTGGGGCTGAGTAAGACACAATTCATAACTGGCACCCACGGCGACCACAAAGGCGGCAGCATTGATATTCTGATGGCCGCCAATCCTGACCTGACATTCGTCTTGGTGGGCGACACAGGGCAGCACGACGCCTTCGTTTACCGCGATGCCATTGCCCGTCATCCCGGACGCATCCGCGCGGTTGTGCTACGCGAACCGGGGCCGGGGCCAGACGCCAAAAGCGCTGCCGCGATGAAGGAGATCGCAGCATCAGGAACAGCATTGTATCATGCGCCGGATTTTACGGGTTTTGCAGAAAAGATTATCGCGATCTAGGTCAGCGTCATCGGGGGAAAGAATGTGTCTGCGCGCGGCAAGGGCATGCTGTCTTGGGATCCGGTTATTCCGGTGCGAGCGGCATGCGCCCCGAAGCAGTCAAAGCCCAACACTTAACCCCCTCAAAAACCGCAGCAGTCAGGGGTTCGCCATAACCCGCGCCGGTATCCAGGTTGACGCGATTGCCATAGTGGGTTGGATGATCGATGGGCGTATGACCATGCACGATCAGCTTGGGATGTGGTTTTTCATGTTTATGAAACTCCTGCCTGATCCAAAGCAGGTTTTCTTCTTTCTGTTTGCTCAGGGGGACACCGGGGACAATTCCGGCATGGACAAGAAACAGATCTTTGGTCTGGTATGACAACTCCAGTCCTGCGAGAAAATCCAGATGGCTTTGCGGGACCACGGCAAGCGCTTCGGCCTGCACGTCTTTGTTACGGCGGCCTCTGAAGGCGTCAACGCCGTAGGATTGCATCGTCGTGTCGCCGCCCAGCCGCTGATGCAGCCAATAAAGTTCAACCATCAGATAAGGATCATTGCGCAATGGCTTTTGCATGAACCATTCGAACATGCGGTCGTGGTTGCCCTTAAGAAAGGTCCAGTTGCGCGATTTTGCCTGTCCCTCGACCAACAGATCCATGACGCCGCGGCTGTCCGGCCCTCGGTCGGTATAATCGCCCAGAAAGATGATTTGCGCATCCTTGCCGCCATCTTTCTCGATGAGGTCCAGCACGCGGTGAAGCTCGGCCAGCTGACCATGAATGTCGCCGATGGCATAAAGGGGCTGTGAGATGGGAACGTTCCTCATGTTGCGCCCGCCCCACCGGGGGCGAACGCAGGTTGTTTAACATCGCTGTCCGGGTCAGGCCACGTCGAATTGCAGTGGTTTGACCTGGGTAAACATGCCGGTGTCCTGCAGTTTCTTTATGACCGGCGCGGGAACCTCTGCATCGACATAAAGCAGGGCAATCGCCTCGCCCTTCACAGCGGCGCGGCCAAGGGTAAAGTTGGCGATGTTCACGCCGTTCTCGCCCATTGTCTGACCCAAGGTCCCGATGATGCCGGGCACGTCCTCGTTGGTGGTATAAAGCATATGTTCGCCTACTTCGGCGTCGATCTGGATGCCTTTGATCTGGATGAACCGTGGCTTGCCGTCCGAAAAGACAGTCCCGGCAATCGACCTTTCACGCTTGTCTGTCACCACTGTCACCTTGATGTAGCCGTCAAAAACACCAGACTTATCTTGATTGGTCGTGCTGATCTGGATGCCTTTCTCGCGGGCAACAACGGGTGCGCTGACCATGTTCACATCCGGGTTGGCCCGTTTCATGATACCCGCGACCACACCGCAATTCAGGGCGTTGAGGTTCATCTCAGCGACGCAGCCATCATAAAGGATGTTGATCGCTTTGATCGGCTCATCCGTCATCTGCCCGATGAATGCGCCAAGATGCCCTGACAGCTTGAGCCATGGACCCATGACCTTGGCTTCTTCTGCCGTCACCGACGGCATGTTGAGTGCGTTGCTCACGGCACCTGTCAGCAGATAGTCAGACATTTGGTCAGCGACCTGCAGGGCCACATTTTCTTGTGCTTCGGTCGTGGCCGCGCCCAAATGGGGGGTGCAGACAACGTTTGGCAAATTGAAAAGCGGGTTCTCGGTTGCGGGCTCTACCGCAAAGACATCGAAAGCTGCCCCAGCAACATGGCCAGATTTCAAAAGATCCGCGAGCGCCTGTTCGTCCACCAGACCGCCACGGGCGCAGTTGATAATCCGCACGCCTTTCTTGGTTTTCTCAAGGGCCTCACGGCTGAGGATGTTGGCGGTTTGATCGGTAAACGGGACATGCAGCGTGATGAAATCAGCGCGCTCAAGCAACGCGTCAAGTGTGACCTTTTCGACACCCATTTTCTCGGCTTTTTCTTCGCCGAGGAAAGGATCATAGGCGATAACCTTCATTTTAAGGCCGCGGGCGCGGTCACAGACGATACCGCCAATGTTGCCTGCGCCAATCACACCAAGGGTTTTTCCGGTCAGTTCAACCCCCATAAATTTCGACTTTTCCCACTTGCCAGCGTGGGTCGATGCAGAGGCTTCGGGAATTTGGCGGGCGACGGCAAACATCATCGCGATGGCGTGTTCGGCGGTGGTGATCATATTGCCAAAAGGTGTGTTCATGACGATCACACCCTTTTTGGATGCGGCGTCTTTGTCGATGTTATCAGTGCCAATTCCCGCGCGGCCAATCACCTTGAGGTTTGGCGCATTGGCGAGAATCTTTTCGGTCACTTTGGTGGCGGAACGGATGGCGAGGCCATCGTAGTTGCCGATCACTTCGGCCAGCTTGTCCTTGTCCTTACCCAAGTCAGGCTGGAAGTCGACGTCGATGCCGCGGTCTTTGAAAATCTGTACGGCAGCGGCGCTGAGTTTGTCGGAGATGAGTACTTTGGGGGCCATTTTTTGGTCCTTTTGAATGTCGGTATTACGTCGGTATTGCGTCGGTATGTGAGGTTCGCTCAGCCCGCGTTAATCTCGGTCTCGAATGCCCATGCCAGCCAAGGCAGCATCGCGGCGATATCTGAGGTTTCCACAGTCCCGCCACACCAGATGCGAAGACCCGGAGGCGCGTCACGGTAAGCGCCGATATCAAGCGCGACGTTCTCATCCGCCAGCCGCTTTGCAACCGCTTTGGCAAAGGCGGTCCCGTCGGCGATGCGGTCATCTGTGAACTTCAGGCACACGGATGTATTGGAGCGGGTCGCTGGATCCGTTGCCAGAAAATCGATCCAATCGTGATCCGCGACAAAGTCGGCAATCGCTTTGGCATTGGCATCTGCGCGCGCGATCAATCCCTTCAGGCCGCCTACGGATTTGGCCCAGTCCAAGGCGACAAGGTAATCCTCAACGCAGAGCATCGAAGGCGTGTTGATGGTCTCACCCTTGAAGATGCCTTCGATCAGTTTGCCGCCTTTGGTCAGACGGAAAATCTTGGGCAGGGGCCATGCGGGGGTATAGGTTTCGAGCCGCTCAACCGCGCGGGGCGACAGGATCAGCATGCCATGCGCCGCTTCACCGCCCAACACCTTTTGCCAGGAGAAGGTTGTCACATCCAGTTTGTCCCACGGCAGGTCCATCGCAAAGGCAGCCGATGTCGCATCACAGAGCGTCAGGCCCTCACGGTTCGCCGGGATTGTATCGCCCGTTGCCATGCGCACGCCGGAGGTGGTGCCGTTCCATGTAAAACAAACGTCATTGTCATAGTTCAGCGCCGCCATATCGACGATGTCGCCATACTCAGCGGTGTGCACCTGTGCGTCGATCTTAAGCTGTTTGATCACATCTGTGACCCAGCCTGCGCCAAAGCTTTCCCATGCGACCATTTCAGCAGGACGTTCGCCCAGCATTGACCACATTGCCATCTCAAACGCGCCTGTGTCGGACGCCGGCACAATGCCAATGCGGTAATCTGTCGGTACGCCGAGGATGTCGCGGGTGGTTTCAATCGCCTCAAGCAGCTTGGCCTTGCCGGGGGCGGCACGGTGGCTGCGGCCCAAGGGTGCGTCGCTGAGCTTGTTGAGATCAAATGTGGGGATTTTGGCACAAGGGCCAGAAGAAAAACGCGGATTTGCCGGCCGCGTGGCCGGAAGTGTCGTGCTCATGTCTGCTATCCTTACAGATAAATGCCCTTCGTTGGGGAAGGGTGTCCCGCTGATGGAGATACGGGCGCGCGTGGTCTGGCACAAGCGGCAAAACGCAGCTAGAACGCCGCTTCAGTCATTTTTTGCGACATCTTTGGCGCGGATAGGAAACCTTGCTGATGTTTACCGTTGTTTTGCTTACCTCCCCAATGAACGCGGCCCTCGACCCGGCGCTGGTCGAAAGCCTGCGCAACGCCTGGGGCGGGGGCGATGCCATCTGGTTGGCCCCTGACGAGGCCGCTGAATTTGTCGTTGACCAGGTGCCCGGCAACCGGTGGGAGGTTTGGAAAGACTGTCAGGCGATCGGTGTTGATATGGTGGTGATGCCCACCGAGGGACGCCGAAAAAAGATGCTTTTGGCGGACATGGACAGCACAATGATCCAGCAGGAATGTATTGACGAACTGGCGGATGAGGCGGGCGTCGGGCCCCGCGTCAAGGACATCACGGCAAGGGCGATGAACGGCGAGCTGGATTTTGACGGTGCGCTGCGCGAACGTGTGGGTCTGCTGGCGGGGCTGGACGTGGGTGTGATCGACAAGGTGTTGGCCGAGCGGATCACCCTGATGCCGGGGGGCAAAGCCCTGTTGGCGACCATGAAGGCCCAGGGCAGCCATGCGGCGCTGGTTTCTGGCGGGTTCACCGCGTTCACCGCGCAGGTCGCGGCGGAGTTGGGGTTTCATGAAAACCGGGCCAATACCTTGTTGGTGTCAGACGGCTTTTTGACGGGCGAAGTTGGACTGCCGATCCTTGGCAAACAGGCCAAGGTGGATGCCTTGGCCGAAATCACGAAAAGATTGGGAATACAGGAATCCGATGTCATCGCCGTGGGTGACGGGGCAAACGATCTGGGCATGTTGCACCGGGCCGGATTGGGTGTGGCGCTGCATGCCAAGCCGGTGGTCGCGGCGGAATGTGATGTGCGGATCAATTTCGGTGATTTGACAGCGTTGTTGTTTGTACAGGGGTATCGCAAGGCCGAGTTCGCCGCGTGACGCGGCGACCGGCTGGGGGCTGCAGGCCCCCAGACCCCCCTGGAGTATTTTTGGCGAAAAGAAGCTGGGGCAAGGGGTCGTGGAATTTCGGTCTTTACTTAATTAACAATATTGTTAAATTATAGATATGACCCAGCTTGCTGCCACCTTTGCCGCGCTGTCTGACCGGACCCGTCTTGCGGTGGTAGAGCGGCTCATGGCGCAGGGCGAATTGGCTGCGGGTGATCTGGTGGCGCATGTAGAGATGACGGCACCGGCCGTGTCGCGGCACCTGAAGGTTCTGCGCAAGGCAGGGGTCATTCAACAGCGTGTGGCGGGGACGAAGCGGTATTATTCGGTTCAGCCTGATGCGCTGAAGGCTATTTCAGACTGGACCATTTCGCATCGTGCGTTTTGGGAAGCGGGGCTTGACCGGCTTGATGCGCTATTGGCGCAGGACGGGGGGACAGAGGATGGCTGACATCCGGCTTGAACGCGAATTTGCGGCCAGTCCGGCGCGGTTGTTCGAAGTGATTTCATCGCATGCCATGCTGATCCAATGGTGGGGGCATGACGGGATGACCTTGCCCGAAGAACAGCTTGATTTCAGTAAGCCTGGCCCGTGGTACGCCGTGATGTTGAGCGGCGAGGGCAATCGGTTCAAGATGTCCGGGCAGGTGACGCGGGTCGATCAAGGTCACAGTATCGGGTTCACCTGGGGTTGGCATGACGATGGCGACCAGCGCGGTGCGGAAAGCCATGTGACATTTACCGTGGTCGAAACCGGGATTGGCTCAAAGTTGATCATTGATCACCGTGAACTGCCTACCGAGGAAGTGGCTGCGCGCCATTCGGCAGGGTGGAACGGGCCGCTAACCCGGCTTGCGCGGTTTCTTGGTTGAGAATTTCAAACCCAGCAGAGGAGAAGATCATGCCAGAATTCATGTTTGCCTATCATGGTGGTGCCATGCCTGAGACACCGGAGGAAGGGGCCAAAGCCATGGCCGCATGGGAGGCCTGGATGAAGGGCCTTGGTGACAAGATGGTGAACCCAGGCAATCCGGTTGGCATGTCCAAGACGGTCAGCGCCAAGGGTGTCGAAGACAATGGCGGTTCAAACCCGTTATCCGGGTTCACCATCGTAAGGGCGGCGGATATCGACGAGGCCTGCAAAATGGCGGCTGGATGTCCAATGGTTGCGGACGGAACCGGGACCGCAGAGGTCGCGCCTATCGTCGAAATGTAACCCCAAACGGGCCCGTGATTACATCAGGCCTGCCGCCGGTTTGATCATGCCTGTCTGAATGCCACGGCAGTTTGTGATCGGCGCATTCATCCGCTTGAGTGCGGCAGGGTGATAGGCATCCAGCGCGCCCAATCTGACCAGCAGGGCGGTGATCGCACATTCAGCGGCGCGGGTGGTGCCGCAGGCGGCCTTGAGGGCGATGCCAAGTTTGCGCTCTGGCAGAATGGCGGTAAAATACCCTTCGGCCCCTGTTTTCAGGGCAACTTTGCCGTCCATGGCGCGCATCAGTTCAGTGCAGGCGCGGGTTTCGCCCGCGACCAGTTCGGGGTGCAGGCGCATCGCCTGATGCAGCCGTGCTTCGGCGGACCCTTCGGGTGCTGCTGCGAAATGGGCCATGGCGCGGGCCATGCCGTGCAGGGTGCTGGCGTGG
The DNA here is from genome assembly GCF_003352065.1 of Sulfitobacter sp. SK011. Taxonomy (NCBI): domain Bacteria; kingdom Pseudomonadati; phylum Pseudomonadota; class Alphaproteobacteria; order Rhodobacterales; family Roseobacteraceae; genus Sulfitobacter; species Sulfitobacter sp. SK011. The sequence goes on along the minus strand of NZ_CP025803.1, from coordinate 4,174,185 downwards.
TTAGGGGCGGAACAGCCGTCGATGCCATAGCCCGGTGAGGTTTCTTGCGTCACGGTTTCGAACGCGTCGAGACAGGCGCGTTGTACGGGGTGTTTAATGTCAACATAGTCAGCATCGCCCCCAAGGTGCTGATTAAGGGTCAGAAACCCGGCATGTTTGCCAGAGCAATTGTTGTGGATCTGGCAGGGGCTTTCGTCTGATTTGATCAGGGCCACATCGGCCGCGCGGGAATACGGAATATGAGCACCGCAGCGGAAATCATCGTCCCCCAGACCCAGCGTCTTGAGCCAGGTGCCGACACGGTCCGTGTGGATCTTGTCCCCCTGATGTGACGCGCAGGCCAGGGCCAAATGTTCGGTGCCAAGACCTGCCTTATCTGCGGCACCGGAAGTGATCAGAGGCAGCGCTTGAATCATCTTTGAGGATGATCGTGGCAGGACCACTGCATCAGGATTTCCCCATGCCTGGACGATTTGACCGGTGTCATCACAGATGACCGCATGCCCGGAATGAACGCTTTCAAGGAAGGGGCCACGCCAGATTTCGGTGAAAGGGGCTGGATTGACCATGAATTGTTCCTTCTATTGCGCTTTTTGTGGGCGAAAACCTGCCAATCAGGCTTTCGCTGGTCGCGTGTTTGACGTTATTATGATTGTTGTCGGAAAGAATACAGGCACTTGCAAGAGAACAACCATGATAAGGGTTGCCGACGGGTGTTTGGGACAAAGATTGAGGTTAAGGACGGCTGGAGGCTGTAAAGATGGGAATTTTGAAATCGCTGGGGTTGGCAACAGGTGTTGCCGCGCTTTTGGCAAGCGGCGTTTCGGCGCAGGAACAGAGTAACAACAGAGTTGCGGCAAAGACCGATTGGAGCGTTTTTGTCGAGGACAATCCGACGGAATGCTGGGGTGTTTCGACGCCCAAGGAAACTGTGAACTCACGCGATGGGCGCGTGGTTGCAGTGAACCGGGGTCAGACGTTGTTGATGGTATTTTACCGTCCCTCGGCCGGTGCCAAAGGTCAGGTGGCCTTTACCGGCGGCTATCCTTTTGCGTCTGGGTCGACCGTCAACATGAACATCTCAGGCAACACGTTTGAATTGTTCACCGAAGGCGAATGGGCATGGCCTGCGACCGCCGAGGACGACAACAAGATCATCACAGCGATGAAGCGCGGTTCTGATGCAATCCTGACGGGCCGGTCCGGTCGGGGCACACAGACCAAGGACAGCTTTTCATTGCTGGGGTTCACGGCAGCTGTGGAAGATGCGGCCAAACGCTGCGGCGGCTGATCCTTTTTTGAAAAACTGGCAAAGCAGCCCTGCACTTGCGGGGCTGTTTGCTTTTGATTTGGTGGCCAAACCCTATATAGAGGCACATCGCCGCTCGTTGGAGAATCGCTTATGTCCGCGCCCATAACCCAAGACGTTCACACCATCCCGCGCAAATTGCCGGAAGGGCCTGCGAACCTTGTCGGGATGACCCGCGATGCAATGCGCGATGCGTTGATTGCGATGGGCACGCCGGAAAAGCAGGCCAAGATGCGGGTCGGACAGATCTGGCAATGGATCTATCAGTGGGGCGTGCGCGATTTTGAGGCCATGACCAACCTGTCCAAGTCGTTTCGGGCCGAATTGGCTGAGAACTTTGTCATTGCCGTACCCGACGTCGTGACCAAACAAGTGAGCGAGGATGGCACGCGCAAGTATTTGGTGCAGATCGCGGGCGGTCACGAGGTTGAGGTTGTCTATATCCCCGAAGACGGGCGTGGTACTCTTTGTGTCTCAAGTCAGGTGGGTTGTACGCTGACCTGTTCTTTCTGTCATACCGGCACCCAAAAATTGGTCCGTAACCTGACGGCGGCAGAAATCATTGGTCAGGTGATGGTGGCACGGGACGATCTGGATGAATGGCCCCAAACCGGCACGCGGACCTATGAGGCGCGGTTGCTGTCCAACATTGTGCTGATGGGCATGGGCGAGCCGCTTTATAATTTTGAAAATGTGCGCGATGCGATGAAAATCGCGATGGACCCTGAGGGCATACAATTGTCGCGCCGCCGGATCACGCTCAGCACATCTGGCGTGGTTCCTGAGATTGCGCGCACGGCTCAGGAGATCGGGTGCCAGTTGGCAGTGTCGTTCCATGCAACAACCGATGAGGTCCGCGATACGCTGGTCCCGATCAACAAACGCTGGAACATCGCGGAACTGCTGAGCGCCCTGCGCGAGTACCCCAAAGTCAGCAATTCGGAACGGATCACATTCGAATATGTCATGCTGGACGGGGTGAACGACAGCGATGCAGATGCGCACCGGTTGGTCGATCTGATCCGTGGGATCCCGGCCAAGATCAACCTGATCCCGTTCAACGAATGGCCCGGCGCGCCCTATAAGCGGTCGTCGAACAACCGCATTCGGGCATTTTCGGAAATTATCTATAAAGCGGGTTATGCCAGCCCGGTCCGCAAGCCACGCGGCGAGGACATCATGGCGGCCTGTGGTCAGCTGAAATCAGCCACGGAGCGTGCACGCAAATCACGCAAGCAGATTGAGGCAGAGGCAGGGGTGACCCGGTGAGCCGTGACGCCTGAAATCTACCTTGTCGCGGCGGACCTGCCCGGAAGCCTCTTCATCATGCCCTGCCCGAATGGGGATGACCTGCACAGCGACATCAAGGCCTATCGGGCCCAAGGGGTTGATACGGTGGTCTCCATGCTGGCGCTCAAAGAGGCCGAGATGTTGGGGCTTGCGGCGGAACGTGTGGCCTGTGAAGGCGCGGGCCTTGCGTTCATCTCGTCCCCCATCAAGGATTTTGGCCTGCCCGAAATTTTGGTTTTTGACCCGCTGGTCCGGCGCATTGCGGATATGCTGCTGGATGGAAAATTTGTCGCGGTGCATTGCCGTGCGGGCATCGGCCGTTCTGGCATGGTAACGGCGGCAACGCTCGTCGCGCTGGGCAGTGATAGCGGGCTGGCCATAAAGCAAATTGCCCGTGCACGGGGTGCTTTGATCCCTGATACGATGGAACAGGGCAGGTTCATCGCAGAATATGAACAACGCATCAGACCGTGACATCAGGTAAGATCGAACAAAACGTGTATTCTGACACTCTGAAGCGCCGCGCAATCTGAGATTTCGTCGATGTGAGGTCAGTCTGTCAGACCATTTCCTGATGCGGAAACAAGTGCGAAACCCAAGGGCTGATTGCCAGGTTGCCAGAGGATATTGACGAGAAGGGGCCAATGTCGCCCGACGCTCGCGTCAGGACGTTCTGTGATTTGTACAAGACGTCAAAGTCAGCTTCCCCACTACGTGTCTGATTTGCACTGTATAGATCAGGTGCATCCATGCATTTGGTCCCTGACCTATGGTCCATTGAATGTGAAAATATACAAAGCACCCTTGCAGAGGCGCGCATTGCGCTTTCAATACTGCGATACGCATGGCGGGAAATTCACATGAGACTGGTTACTTACAATATTCAATATGGCTTTGGCGTGGATGGACGTTATGATCTGGGTCGCATCGCAGATGTTATTGACGGCGCTGACATTATCGCTTTGCAGGAAGTTGAGCGGAACTGGGCGCGCACAGGCTTTGATGATCAGCCGGAAATTCTGTCCAAGCTTTTGCCAGAGTACCACTACGTCTATGGCCCTGCATTTGACATGGATGCCAGCACCGTTGGCCAAGGACGTGTGATCAACCGACGCCGGCAGTTTGGAACAATGATACTGTCGCGGACGCCAATTGTCTGGTCCCGCCTTCACCTGCTGCCAATGCGCCGCGTCCTTAACCCGCTCAATACTCAAAACGCGGCACTGGAATGTATGGTCCGAACCGCATGGGGGCCAATTCGTTTCTTGTCGGTTCACCTTGCCCATATCGGTGTGGAAGAGCGGCTTGATCAGATAGAATTTTTGCTGGAACGCCACCGCCGCATCCCTTTTGAGGGTGGCCCCTGGAGTGGTGTTGACTATGAACCCCACCGGAACTGGACGCAGGGTGAAACCGAGCCGGATTGCCCATTGGCCGCCATTTGGATGGGCGATTTCAATTCAGAACCGGGCAGTGCGGAATATCTCCGCATCGTCGGCGACGCACCATATCATGAAAACGTCGCGTATCATGATGGTTTCGTCGATGCCGCTATTGCCGCAGGTCACCCTGCGCAGGCGCTTCATACCCATGTCAAAGAGATCGGCGGAAAGCTTCAAAAACGGCAACTGGATCATTGTTTTGTCGGCGGAATGCTGGCCTCGCGCGTGCAAAGCGTGCGGGTCGATAACGATGAGACCGCATCGGACCATCACCCGATGTTTGTCGAACTGGATTTAAGCTAACCGTTTTCTGCGAGACTTTCGACCGTCTCGGCGGACGGTTTCAGCGCGATGGCTGATGCGTGCATGTAGCGACAGGGGGCCCCGTGCACCCGGGGCCCCGGTGCAATCAACCTTTGTGGTGGACCTCTTGCAGGCCATAGACAGGCGTGTCGATGCCTTCCATCCGCGCCTTGATTTGCAGGGACAGGAACTGCGAATAGTGGCGCGACTGGTGCAGGTTGCCGCCATGGAACCAAAGCGCCTCTTGCTGGGTCGGCTTCCACATATTGCGCTGTTCACCTTCCCACGGGCCGGGATCCTTGGGCGTGTCAGAACCAAGACCCCAGCATTTGCCGACCTTATCAGCGGTCGCTTTGTCAACGATGTCAGCGACCCAGCCATTCATTGAACCATAGCCCGTGGCATAGACGATCACATCGGCCTCCAGCTTGGTGCCGTCATCAAGGATCACACCGTCTTCGACGACCTCGGTGACCTGCCCGTGGGCAAGTTTGATCTTGCCGTCAATGATCAGCTGGCTGGCACCCACATCAATGTAATAGCCCGAGCCGCGGCGCAGATATTTCATGAACAGCCCGGAGCCATCCGAGCCCCAGTCAAGCTGGAAGCCTGCCTTTTCCAGCCCTGCATAGAAATCGGCATCCACCTCTTTGATCTTGTCATAGACGGGGATCTGAAACTCGTGGAGGATAGCGTAAGGCAGCGAAGCAAAAATCATATCGGCCTTGTTGGTGGTCATGCCAGAGGCCACCGCACGTTCAGAATAGAGATCGCCGATGCCGATCTCCATCAGCGGTTCAGAGCGCACGATATGGGTTGTCGAACGCTGCACCATGGTGACATCCACATCGTTTTCCCACAGCGCCGCACAGATGTCGTGGGCGGAATTGTTGGAGCCAATGACCACTGCCTTCTTGCCTTTATAGGCATCGGGCCCCGGGTGTTGGGACGAATGGTGCTGGTCACCCTTGAAGGTGTCCATACCCGGCAGTTTGGGCATGTTGGCCTTGGCGGACATGCCGGTGGCAAAGACCAGATGCTTGGGCTTGAGGATAACTTTTTTGCCATCGCGGTTGACGGTGACGGTCCATTCCTTTTTGGCCTCGTCAAAGCTGGCGCTCTCGCAGGTGGTGCGCGTCCAGTAATTGAGCTCCATGATCTTTGTATACATCTCAAGCCAGTCGCCAAGCTTGTCCTTGGGCGCGAACACCGGCCAGTTGGGCGGAAAGGGCAGATAGGGCAGATGGTCATACCACACCGGATCATGCAGACAGAGAGACTTGTAGCGGTTGCGCCAGCTGTCGCCGGGGCGGTCGTTTTTTTCGATGATGATCGTCGGAACGCCAAGCTGGCGCAGCCGCGCGCCGAGCGCGATGCCGCCCTGACCGCCGCCGATGATGACGGTATAGGGTTGGGTTTCGTAGCCAAGCTCTGCGGTCTCTTTTTCGCGCTCTTCCTTCCAGGTGGGGCGGTGTTTTCCTGCGCCGTGTTTGGCCCCCATGGGGCGGTCCATGCCAAGCGGTTCTTCGTGACCCTTGAGTTCGACCATCGACGTCAGCAGCGTCCAGATCAACCCGTCACGCAGGCGGATCAATCCGTACCCGCGCGCCACAGCGGTCTCAAAGCTGATCCAGGCCGTGGTGATGCCGCCATCCTCGGTGGCGACTTCTCCGTCGGCGATACGCCAGCCTTCAGGTTCAACGGAGGACAGTTGCGACGTCAGCATATCGGCAATCGCCTCTTTACTCTCCAGTGTTTTGATATTCCAGGTAAAGGTCACCAGATCGCGCCAATAACAATCATCTGTAAAAAGATTTGCCGCGGCCGCGGCATCGCCTGCGATCATCGCCTCATTAAGCGCTCCAAGAACCTGTTCCACCTGGGCGTCTGCATTGGTATCAAGCATCTTATCCTCCCGATCTCACTATTCAATTATGTTGCGGATACGTCTTAAATTTTCAGCAATCCTAAGCGGCGGTGTTGGATTTTGGCAAGCTTGGGGTCAAATACCTTGTCTCAGGGCTCATGATTTGAATGTCCTGGCCCATGTCACAACCCCGCGTCTTTGACTTTCTGAACGGTTCCGGTGGCGGAAAAGCGACCGCGCCTATGCGTCGCTCGCGGGTGCTTTGACCCGGAAGACTGCCAGATAAAGTGCCGGAACAAAGACCAGAGTGATCACTGTGCCGGCGATGATACCCCCCATCATCGCATAGGCCATCGGCCCCCAGAAAATCTGTCGCGAAATCGGGATCAGCGCAAGGCTGGCGGCAGCGGCGGTCAACAGGATTGGTCGCGCGCGACTGTCCGACGCCTCGAATACCGCATCCCACTGGCTGCGCCCGGCGCGGCACAGCTCTTCGATCTCATGCACCAGAATGATCGAATTGCGGATCAGGATGCCGACCAGCGCCAACACCCCCAGGATCGCCACAAAGCCCAACGGCGCACCGGAAGGCACCAGCGCGGCCACCACACCGATCAGGCCCAGAGGTGCGACGCAAAGCACAACAAACGTCAGACGGAATCCCTGCATCTGCACCATGATCAGCGACAGCATGATCAACATCATCAATGGCACCACGGCGGCAATCGGGCCCTGACTGTCCGCACTGGATTCAACAGTGCCGCCCACAACGACGCTGTAGCCAAAGGGCAGGGCGGCGCGAAAATCGGCGATCTTGTCAGCCAGATCGTTTGCAATGGTGTCTGGCTGATCATCGGTGGCAATGGCGGCCTTGACGGTGATCGTTGGCATCCGGTCACGTTGATGGATCACGGGTTGTTCGGTGCCGAAATCAAAGGTGGCAACGGCACGCAGCGGAATGACCGCGCCGTCGGTTGCGTTCAGTTGCAAGTTCGCCAGCGCCTCTACCGATGTGCGGTCATCGGGCGCGCCACGCGCCACAATATCCACAAGGTACGTGGCATCGCGCAGCTGCGTGATCTGGGTGCCATCATAGATCGCGTTTAACGCGCCCGCGATGTCGGCGGCGGAAATGCCCAGTTGTCGTGCCTTGTCTTGCAGGATGTTGACCCGGATCACCCGCGCCGGTTCGTTCCAGTCCATCACAATGCTGGTCAATCGGTCATCTGTGGCCATAAGCGCAGCAAGGTCGCGCGCGGTATCGCGTACCACGTCGGTGTCCGGTCCGCTCAGACGGTATTGCACCGGACGTCCCACCGGCGGCCCGATCTCAAGCAGCTTGACGTAGATGTCGGTCCCGGGAAACTCCTGTGCGGCAATCTCTCTGAGTTGGGTGCGCAGGGCATCGCGGTCCTGAACTGAGGGGGTTTGAATAACGATCTGTCCGGTATTGGCCCCGGGTGTCAGAACATTGAACGACAGCAAGAACCGTGGCGCACCACGCCCGACATAGGAAGACCAGAACAGCACATGGTCGTTGCCTTCCAGATGGCGCTCCATGCGGTCCATTTGCGTTTGCGTGGCGGTGATAGACGCGTTTTGCGGCAAGGTGAAATCCACCAGCAACTCGGGTCGGTCAGAGTTGGGGAAGAACTGGTTCTCGACAAAACGCATTCCCCAGATGGCCCCGCCAAAGACCACAACGGTGGCCATGATGGTCAGCCAGCGAAAACGCATGGCGCTGTGTAAGATGCGGTGAAATCCACGGCGCAGACGGCCCGGCCCGGCATCGTGCGCTTTCATCTTGGCAGGCAGCAGCGTGACCCCTAAAAGCGGCGCAAAAAGCACCGCAACGATCCAGGAGATCAGCAGCGAAACAGCAATCACCACAAAGAGCGAGAACGTGAATTCCCCCGCCGCCGATGTGTTCAGCCCGATCGGGATAAAACCTGCGACAGTGATCAGCGTGCCGGTCAGCATCGGTGCCGCGATCGAGGTCCACGCATAGGACGCGGCGCGCGTCAGTGTTTCGCCCTTTTCAAGCTGGGAGATCATCGTTTCAATCGCGATCATCGCGTCATCGACCAAAAGGCCAAGCGCAATGATCAGCGCTCCAAGCGATATCCGCTGCAGGGTGATGCCGTAGTAGTCGAGGATCACAAAGGTAATCGCCAGCACCAAGGGAATGGTGATGGTCACAACCAGACCCGCTCGCACGCCCAGACTGATAAAGCTGACCGCAAGCACGATCAGCACCGCCTCGATCAGTGCCTGTATGAAATGTCCCACCGCCTCGTCCACCACATGGGGTTGATCGGCGACCTGATGAATGGTGATCCCAATTGGCATATCGGCCTGCGCCAGTGTCATCACCGCCGTCAACTCAGCGCCGAAATCGATGATATTGGCCCCTTTGCGCATCCCTACCGACAGGCCCATGGCTTCGGTGCCGTTATAGCGGAACATGGTCGAGGGCGGATCGACATACCCGCGCTTGATGTCGGCCACATCCGTCAGGCGAAAGAACCGCTCACCCACACGCAGATTGATGTCTTCAAGGCTTTCGGTGCCCTCAAACTGGCCGCCGACCCGCACAAGGACCTGTTCATCACCGGCGTCGATGACCCCGGATGGAATAATTGCATTCTGTGCTGACAGGGTGTTCAGCACCGCCTGTTGGTTCAGCCCAAGTGCCGCCAGCCGCTCGGTCGAAAACTCAAGATAAATGGTCTCTTCCCGAACGCCAAAAATCTCGACCTTGCCGGCATCATCCAGCGCCTGAACGGCGCGCCGCACCCGTTCGACGTAATCGCGCATTTCCCGTGGGGAATAGCCGTCGGAGGTGAAAGCGTAGATATTGCCAAACACGTCGCCAAAGTTGTCATTGAACTGAAAGCCCGCAAATTCCTGTGGAAACTCGCCCCTGATGTCGCCCATATAATTGCGCACGGTCTGCCAGATACGGGGCAATTGATCGGCCTTTGTTGTGGGCAGCAGTTCGACATAGACAATCGCAAGCCCCGGCCCAGTGACGGACCGGGTGAAATCCAGCGATTCGAGATCTTCGAGCTTTTTCTCAATCCGGTCAGTGACTTGTCGCAATGTTTCCGTCGTGGAGGCACCGGGCAGGGCGGCCTGAATGATCATCGTCTTGATCGAGAAATCAGGATCTTCCTCGCGCCCGATATTCACATAGGAAAGCGCCCCGGCCACCAAAGAAATGATCATTAGAAACCAAACGAATGACCGGTGCTTGAGTGCCCAGTCGGACAGGTTGAACGATTTCATGGCAATGCGACCTGCGGGCCAACGACTTGCCCGTCCTTCAACGAATGAATGCCTTTCAGCACGACTTCATCCCCGACCTTGAGGCCCTGTGCGACGCGGATGCGGCCGCCGAAATCCTCGCCCAGTGTTACGGGGCGGGCGTGGACGGTGTTGGTGCTGCGGTCCACAACCCAGATGTGCGGTGCTGTTTCAGGGGTCAAAATCGCGCTGCGCGGCAGGCTCAGCACGCCATCGGCCTGTGCGTCGGGCGTCACCACCGCCAATGCCCCCAATCTGAAACCGTCGGCTGCGGACTGATCCAGCGACAGGTGCAGGCGGCGGGTGCGGGTGCTGCGTTCGGCAACTGGATCAATCCGCGTCAGCACGGCGGTGGCAGTCATGCCGGGAATGGCGATCAGTTCAGCCGTAAAAGGCGCGCCGATGTCAAAGTTCGCCACATCCTGCTCACTCAGGTCGATCACGACCTCGCGGCCACGGGCCCCGGCCAGCGTCACAATCACCTCGCCCGCTGCCAGTGTCGCCCCGGCTTCGGCATGCACGCTGGTGATGACGCCATCCTGCGGGGCACGCAGCGCGGCGTAATTGCGGATTTCACGCGCACTGGCAAGCGAGGCAAGCGCCTGATCGTGGCGTGCCTGTGCAGCGGTCAATGCGCGGTCGGTGTCTTCGAGGCGGGTGGCAGCATCGACGCCACGTCCGGCCAGTTGCTTGGCCCGGTTCTGCGCATCGGTTGCAGATCGCAGATTGGCCACCGCGACAGCGACACCTGCCTCGGCGGCGCGCACATCGGCGTCAAAATCTTCCGGGTCAAGCTGCGCAAGCAGATCACCACCGATGACAATATCGCCGGTATCCACCAGCCGCGCGGCAAGTGTGCCATGCACAGGAAACCCCAGATCGATCTCGGTCTTGGCAGCAACAACCCCGACAAAGCTGGCGCGGGCCGACGCCGACAGGCTGACAATATCCGAGATGACCGGCCGCGGCGTGTCGATTTGGGGCAGGCCTTTTGGCCCGCCCGTGTTTTCGGCAGCCCCAAGCGGCAGAGCGGTCACAAGCAGGATTGGTGCGAGCAGCAGCAGTTTCACTTTGTGGGCTCCTGATAGGTGACAGTCCGGCCAGGATAGAGCAATTGCGCCCCGTCGGTGACGACGATAGTGCCTTCCTCCAGCCCGGCCTTCAAAATCATGCGGGCTGTCTCGAAACGGTCAATATCGACCTGCTGCAGCGAGACAGTTCGCGTTTCGGGATTGACCACCCAGACGGCGGGCCCGTCCTTGGTGGCTGACATCGCGGTAAAGGGCAGGGCCATCCGGTCATCGACCTGCAGCCGCACGGTACCGCGCACGGCATCGCCATAGCTGGCACCCGCCGGGGCATCCTGAACGCTCACAGTCACCTCAACCGTGCCTGTTGAGGCATCGACCAGCGGCGAGACCTCGCGTACTGTTCCGGAAAAGCCAGCGTCGGTGGAATCGAGCAGATCAAGCTGGATCGTCTCGGAATGTGTTTCGCTTGTTAACAATGCCTCTGGCACATCAAATATCGCATCAAGGTCGGTTCCAAGCGCCAGTTTGACAACCGGTTGTGCCGCGCCCAGAACCTGACCCGGTTCGCCCATCCGGTCCGTGACTTCGGCGGCGGCGGGGGCCAGCAAAACGGTATCGTCCAGCGCCTTGCGCGCCTGATCGAAATCAGCCTGCGCCTGTGCCAGCACCCCTTCTGAGATGGTCAGCGCATCTTCGGCTGCGTCGCGGGCGATGCGGGTTGTGGCACCGCGTTCGATCAAGGCATTCTGGCGCACAAGGTCTGCCTGGGCCTGACGGAAATCAGCCTGCGCCGTTGCAACACCTGCCTCTGCCGCACGCAGGGCTTGTTCCTGTCGCACCGATTCCATTCGCGCCAGCACCGCCCCGGCGGCAACCTTGTCGCCCTGTTCAACATCGACGCTGGCAAGCCGACCGCCTGCGGGAAATGATGCGGTCAGCGTGTTGCGGGCCACGATTTCGCCAATGAGGGCATTAACGCGCACATCTTCCACGCTTTGGGCGACGACGACGTTCACGGCCAGCGGTGTCTCAGCATAGACAGGCAGGGAAAAGATGAGGCTGGCAAATAACGTCCGTCCGGAAATCATCATAAACCTCATCGGGAAATTGGTCGGAACAGTAAAGGGCCACAACGCGGCAACCGCAAGAGCCCGGCGGAATGTGAAGGGTAGTTCTATAATACGTAAACTAAACTAATCAGTTCACTTTGGCCAGATGCTTTCTGCGCCGAGTAGTTCAGGCACGCCTGTTACGGATGCATGAACGCCACAACAAAGTGTCAGTTTCAAACCCATTTTGCCGCCGCTCATGCCAGGATCATCTCAATTGTGCCGGTTGGGTCGATTGCCGGGTGGAAAAAATGGCCGGTTCAAACTTGCCTCACATGCTTCGGCAAATTCATCAGTCTGGCCCTTTGGTTTAATCGCTAGACATACCGCCGGATTCTCGCGAACATGTGTTTCTCGCGAGGAAAAATGATCTGGCGCGTAATTCTGTCTGCCAGCGGCCCGGGCATCGGGTCTGTCATAAGCAGGCTGCCAACTAGAGGGAATACTATGAAACTTTCACGTCGTATCTTTATGAGTGGCGTCGCTGCAGCACCGCTGCTGCATTTGACCACCTTGCCCGCCTTTGCTGCAGAGCGGGTGTTTTTCGGTATCGCAACCGGTGGCACCGGGGGTACTTATTATCCTTTGGGTGGCATGCTGGCGCAGCTGATCTCGAACACGGCGGAAATCCCAGATACCAAACTGTCGGCTACCGCCGAGACCGGTAATGCATCTGTCGCCAACGCGCAGCTTCTTGGCCGTGCCGAAATCGAATCTGCCTTTGTCGCGGCGGATATTCTGGACGCCGCCTATAAGGGCGTGAACCAGTTCGAGGGAGAAAAGGCCGAGAGCATCCGCGCCATCGGCGCACTTTACCCCGAGACGGTTCAGCTTGTTGTGCGCGCCGATTCAGGGATCGAGACATTCGCGGACCTCAAGGGCAAGACCATCTCTTCGGGCTCTCCGGGGTCCGGCCAATGGCAGTTGCTGGGTGACCTGATGATCGCGCATGGCATGACCCGCGAAGACGTCACCGAAGACTTTTCGTCGTTCTCGCAGTCGGTGGACAAGATCAAGGACGGCAACCTCGACGCCTCTTTGATCACCGCAGGTTCGCCCACGTCGTCGGTCACTGATCTGGCCAACGGTCATGACATCCGCATCGTGCCTTTGAACGGGCCCGCGATTGTGAAATTGCAGGAAACTCAGCCGTATTACGCGAATGCGATCCTCGCAGGCGGTACCTACAAGGGTCAGGACAATGATGTTGAAACGCTCGCCGTGCGGGCGATCTGGGCAACCCATGCGGATGTGCCGGACGACATCATCTATGCGGTGACCAAGGCGCTTTACGAGAACACTGAAACTTTGGGTAACGTGCACCCGAAGGGTAAGGAAATCTCGCTTGAAAAGGCATTGGAAAGCGTGTCGGTGCCACTGCATCCGGGTGCCGAGAAATATTATGTGGAGAAAGGCATCAAGTGATGTCGACACATGGCACTTTTGGTGCCTTTGGGGTGGCCTTTTTGGCCATCCTGACCTTGCCTGACGCGGCCCGTTCGGACCCCTCTTTGTGCCTGAACAGCCATCCGTCGAACGAGATAGTGAAGACCTATCCGCTTGACCCCGGCGGGACCTTTGCATTGGGGTTCATCCATTCCGTCTCGCGCACACCTGTTGTGGATACCTACGAGATCGCTGCAGGGCAAATCATCCAGACGGCGGAAATTTTCAAAGCGCACGGCGCTGGCCTGCCGTCCACGACAAATGAGATGCACGCAACCGGATGGCGGCACGAGAATGGCCATTTCATCCTTGACCTTGAACGTCCCATCGGTGCGATGATTGTGCGGGTTCAGCCCGAATACGAAAATACCCTGCATATCAATGGCCAATCTATTGCGCTTGCATCACTGGGTCATGTCGCCCTTCGGATCGCGGCCTGTGAACCTTCGGAGTAATTATGTCTGACACAACGCACACCGCAGCTCCTGATGATCGCGAACTGACACCCGATGAAATCGAAGCGCTGGTGCGTGAATACGATTCAGAATCGAATTTTCGCGACCTTAAGGGCGCGGTTGCCTGGCTTGTCACGATCGCTTGCGTCACGCTGTCGCTCTTTCATGTCTACACCGCTGGTTTTGGTCTGCTGAACGAAGTCACGCACCGCACCATCCATCTGACCTTTGTGATGGGGCTGGTGTTTCTGGTTTTTCCACGCCGCCGCGCCGAACCAACGCGCCGCCTGTGGATTGACAGTGCAATTTTCGGGGCCTTTTACCTCTACATCATTTACGATCTGGTAAGGGCGCTTCCGCCCACCGCGCTCACCTATGCCTTCGCCGCTGCTATGGTGTTGTTGACCGTGCTGACCCTGCCCATCAAGGGGCGCGGGTTGCCGGGCAGTAAGGTCGCGTTGCGGGACTGGCTTTTTGCCATCCTCGGTGCCGGTTTCTCGCTTTACCTGGTGGTCTTCTTTCGCGATGTGTTCATTGAAAACGTGGGGTCACCGCGCCCGCAGGAATACATGATGGGCTTTATCGCCATCGTCATGACGCTTGAGGCGACGCGCCGCACCATGGGACCGACGCTTGCCTTCATCGGCGTGTTCTGCATCATTTATGCTATGTTTGGCCCCTACATGCCCGGCATCATGGGCCACCGTGGTTACAACATCCTGCGCATCATCAACCATCTTTATGTCGGTACCGAAGGCATCTATGGCGTCGCCGTCGGTGTTGTGGCGACCTACGTTTTCCATTTCGTACTGTTCGGTATTCTTGCCCAGATGAGCGGTCTGGGCCAACTTTTCATCGACCTTGCCACAATCGTCGCGGGCCGTGCGTCGGGCGGCAGTGCAAAGGTGTCTGTAGTGTCTTCGGGCTTTTTTGGCATGATCTCTGGCTCTCCGATCGCCAATACGGTGACGACAGGGGCGTTCACAATTCCACTGATGAAGAAATCCGGATTTACGCCCCGTTTCGCGGGTGCCATCGAAGCGTCGGCATCCTGCGGCGGGCAGGTCACGCCCCCGATCATGGGGGCCTCGGCCTTTGTGATGACCGAAATGCTGGGCGTGCCGTATAACGAGATCATCCTGATCGCCATCATCCCCGCCGCCTTTCATTATCTGGCGATCATGTTGATGGTCCATCTCGAGGCCAAGCGCCTTGGCCTGGCTGGATTGTCCGCCGACAAAATCCCTCAATTCAAGGCGGTGTTGCGCAAATCATGGCATTTGTTCGTGCCGTTGGGTGTCATGGTGGCGTTGCTGTTGATGCAATACACGCCGTTTTTGGCGGCCTTCTGGGGCATCATCCTGACAATCGTGTTTTCCTATGTGCCGCTGCTGATGCGGGCGGTTGGCAATACGTCGATGGATATGGATACCGTGCTGACCCCACCGCGCCTTGTGCGCGGGTTTGAGGATGGTGCGAAATTTGCGCTCGCCATCGGGGCCGCCTGCGCGTGCGTCGGTTTTCTTCTTGGGATCACGACGCTGACCGGACTGGGGTTTAAGTTCTCCGCTGCGGTGGTGGAACTGGCCTATGATCTGGCGGGCTTCATGACCGCGATAGATTTTACCGGACTGTTGAATGAAAAAAGCATGGCGCTGTTCTTTGGTCTCGTATTCGTCGCAATCGCCTGTATTATCATGGGCGCGGGCATCCCGACGACACCGACTTACATCATCCTTGCCTCTATCGCGGCCCCCGCGCTGATGGAATTCGATATCCCGCTCATCGCCACGCATT
Organism: Sulfitobacter sp. SK011; assembly: GCF_003352065.1. NCBI lineage: Bacteria > Pseudomonadati > Pseudomonadota > Alphaproteobacteria > Rhodobacterales > Roseobacteraceae > Sulfitobacter > Sulfitobacter sp. SK011. The sequence continues at coordinate 4,158,830 of NZ_CP025803.1, read as the reverse complement.
TCTTTGTGTTTTACTTCGGCGTTCTGGCCGATGTGACACCGCCGGTTGCTCTTGCTGCCTATGCCGCGGCTGGCCTCGCGCGCTCTGACCCGATGCAGACCGGCATGACGGCATTTCGACTGTCCATGGGCAAGGCGCTGGTGCCGTTCATGTTCATTTACGCACCCAGCTTGCTGTTCGTTGACTTTTCGCTCATCGAATTTGTTGCCGCGCTGATCAGTGGGATTGTCTGTATTATTGCGCTTTCTGCCGCCTATATCGGCTTTTTCAAAGCACCTCTGAACGTGCTGGACAAAGTTGCACTGACCATTGGGGGACTGCTGCTTATCTCGACCTCGTGGCTGGCAATGGCCATCGGCAGTGCGCTGGTCCTGGCGATCCTTCTGCGCAACACCCAAAAGGAGATGCCAGCGCTGAGTTGACGGGCCAGATGCCGATCCTTGAGGGCTGAACAGGAGCGACCAGATGCGCATTCTAAGAGCCGCCGACCTGATAGAGGTGCCTTGGAAAAATGGTGGCGGCACGACGCGCGAAATTGCCACCGGCATCACAGATCAACATGTTGTCTGGAGGATAAGCCGCGCGGATGTTGCACAAGACGGTGCCTTTTCAGACTTTACCGGATTTATCCGCATACTGACTGTGGTTTCTGGGGGTGATATGGTGTTGGAGCACGCAAACGGTACGCTGGATGCAGAATTGTGGAATCCATTGCGATTTGATGGAAGCCTGAGGATCAACTCACGCCTCACAAAAGGCCCTTTGACCGATCTGAACTTGATGTTTGATCCGACCTTTTGCGAAGGGGACGTAATCCTGCGCAGGGGGCCATTTGAACAGGTCATTTTGCGCCCCGCATCCGGCATTGTCGCGTTTCATGTGCTGTCAGGTGGTCCAACGATGAATGCGGCGCAACTGACCACTGGCGATACCGCATTTTTTGATGAAGCAGATGCGGCACTGAGCCTGGGCGATGGGGACGCCATGCTTGAAATAAGACTTCGCTATCTGGACCAGAGTGACGACGTTAAGCTCTGCATTGGCAAGCGCTAAGGCGATGCTCTCTCGTTGCGACCAAAAGACGCCTGTTTGGCAAATCGTGATCCTAAAACATTGGACATCACGATAGAATTGCCCTCTTGCTAATGGCAACACTGGGAGGATGAATGATGGCACTTACGGCAATAATTGAGGCGCATGGCGGACCAGAGCAATTCAAATTGGTGGACGTCGAAGTTGGTGAACCGGGGAAAGGTGAGGTCCGCATCGCGCACAAAGCGGTCGGTCTGAATTTCATCGATGTGTACCAGCGTACCGGGCTTTATCCGATGCAATTGCCCCATGCGATGGGCATGGAAGCCGCAGGTGTGATTGAAGCCGTGGGCGAGGGGGTGACCCATCTGAAAGTCGGTGATCGTGCTGCCTATGCGTCGAACCCCCCGGGTGCCTACACTGAGGCACGTGTGATGCCTGCCGCTCAGGTCTGTCCGCTGCCCGATGGTATCTCTTTCGAGGAAGGGGCCGCGATGATGCTCAAGGGCATGACGGTGGAATATCTCTTTCACCGCACCACGCCGTTGAAGTCAGGGGATACGGTATTGTTTCATGCGGCGGCCGGTGGCGTGGGCCTTTTGGCCTGCCAATGGGCGCGCTCCGAAGGGATCACCCTGATCGGCACTGCGGGAACGGACGAGAAATGCCAGCTCGCGTTGGATCATGGCGCAACTTATTGCCTGAACTACCGCAGTGGTGATTGGGTGGCGCAAGTGCGCAGTCTGACCGGCGACAAAGGTGTCGATGTGGTGATGGACGCGGTCGGCAAGGACACGTTCGACGGATCGCTCGAATCCCTGAAGCCGCTTGGCATGATGATCAGTTTCGGAAATGCATCTGGGCCGGTGCCGCCCTTCGACGTTGGCATTCTTGGGAAAAAAGGGTCGCTGAAAATAACCCGTCCAACACTGTTCACCCATATTGGTGACCACGCAACCTGTCAGGCGATGGCAAAACACCTTAGCGAAAAAGTGCTGGCCGGAGACGTGAAGATCAACATCGGGCAGCGGTTCGCCCTGCGAGATGTGGCAAAAGCGCATGAAGCCTTGGAGGCGCGCAAGACAACTGGATCCACTGTGCTGGAAATTTAGGGCACCGCGGAATGCCGCGATCGGTCATGCCCGCCCTCTGTTGGCAATTTCAGGTGTGGGTCCCGGCAAAAACATCAGCGAACTGATCGCGCAGAATATTCTTTTGTAACTTGCCCATGGTGTTGCGCGGGAACGCATCCATCACGACAAGTTTCTTGGGCTGTTTGAACCGTGCAAGTTGTTTGCCCAATGCGGCCATGATATTGTCGGTTGAAAGATCGGCACCAGGTTCAGCCACCAGCAACCCGATTACGCTTTCACCAAAGTCCGGGTGCGGCACACCGATAACAGCGCTTTCCAGCACACCGGGTTGGTCGTCCAGGATCAGCTCAATCTCTTTGGGATAGATGTTGTAGCCGCCAGAGATGATCAGGTCTTTGTTGCGTCCGACAATCGTCACATAGCCATCGGCGTCGATCAGGCCCAGATCACCAGTGATAAAGAAACCATCGCTGCGCAGCTCTTCAGCCGTCTTTTCGGGCATCTGCCAATACCCTTTGAACACGTTTGGCCCGCGTACTTCGATCTGGCCAATCTCGCCTTGCGCGACCTTTTCACCGGTTGCAGGATCGGTGATTTTGAGATCCACGCCGGGAAGCGGAAAGCCGACCGTCCCGGCGCGACGTTCACCATCATAGGGGTTCGAGGTGTTCATATTGGTCTCGGTCATGCCATATCGTTCAAGGATGCGGTGACCGGTACGCTTTTCAAACCGGACATGTGTTTCGGCCAGCAAAGGCGCGGAACCGGACACAAAAAGCCGCATATGCGCGGTCAGTTCGGCGGTAAATCTTTCGTCGTCAAGCAGCCGCGTGTAAAAGGTTGGCACGCCCATCATCGTGGTGGCCTTTGGCATATGGGCGATCATCTGATCCACATCCAATTTGGGCAAAAAGATCATTGACCCACCCGCCAACAGTGTCGTGTTGGTGGCCACAAAAAGCCCGTGGGTGTGAAAGATCGGCAAAGCATGCAGCAAGACATCAGCATCGGTGAACCGCCAATAATCTGCCAGCGTCTGCGCGTTAGACAGCAGATTGGCCTGCGTCAGCATCGCCCCTTTGGATCGGCCTGTGGTGCCTGAGGTATACAAGAACGCCGCGAGGTCGTCGGCAGTGCGGCTAACGGTTTCAAATGTATCGGGCAGGCCTGCGGACATATCGATAAAGCTGCCTGTGCCATCTGGATTGAGGGTCTTAAGCGTTGCGCCATAAGCGTCGGTAACCGGGGTGAGTGCTGCTTTGGCCTTGTCCGTTGCCAGCACAAGCTTTGCGCCGGAATTGCCGATGAAATAGTCCAGTTCTGCCGCTGTATACCCGGTGTTGAGCGGTAAAAAGATGACGCCGGTTTGAACGCAGGCGGCATAGACGGCCAAGGCCTCGGGCGACTTTTCAACCTGTGCCGCCAACCGATCGCCGGGTGCCAAGCCCAGCGTCGTTATCGCCTGGGCATAGCGCGCTGCCATGCGCAGAAAGGCATCATGGGTCAGCGTCGGTGCATTTGCCAAATGCAGGAAGGGTGTCGATTTTCCAGCATGGCACCCAAACAGAGCATCATAAAGCAGATTGGCCATAGCACTTCCCAGTTTGTCAGGCGTTCGTTTCCAGGCGCTGTTAGTTATCGCCTTGCGCGTCAAAGAGCGCAATGCAGAAGAATATGCCACCTTCAGGCTGGTCCCTAAGGAGGTTCACCATCGTCGCCGCCAGATTGCGCCCTGCGGTTCGGTGCCGCCCATTTGGCCGCATTGCCTCAAACAGGTCGCGGCGCTGTTGCGTGGACCCGAACCGGCACCTGTCCTCAACTAAAGTGACGCCGCGAGCAGTTGTTGTGAATAGGGCTGGACCGCTTTCATAGCCCGAAGCGCGTCCACGCCTAGAATCTCGACGATTTCACCGTCTTTCATGACGGCAAGCCGATCACACATATGTCCGACGACGGATAGATCATGTGACACCATCAAATAGGTCAAATCCCGATCTGCCCTCAGATCCGCCAGCAAATTCAGGATTTCGGCCTGCACCGACACATCCAATGCGGACGTCGGTTCATCCAGAAGCAGCAGACTGGGTTCCGGTGCAAGCGCGCGGGCAATTGCCACACGCTGACGCTGACCACCAGACAATTGATGGGGATAGCGGAAGCGAAACTTCTGACCCAGCCCCACATCGTCGAGCAATTTCACCACGCGACCATCTATGTCTTTGAACCCGTGCAGGTGCAGCGTTTCGCCCAGAACCTGATCAACGGAATGACGCGGGTGCAGCGAGGCGTAGGGGTCCTGAAACACCATTTGCACGGTTTTGAAAAAGGCCTTGGGCCGCTTCTTACCTATGGTCTGACCTTCAACAGAGATTGCGCCCGACCAATTTGGCGCAAGACCGGTTATGGCGCGCAGTATCGTCGATTTGCCTGACCCGCTTTCACCGACAAGTCCGAAACTTTCGCCCAGACCTACGTCGAAAGTGGCACCTTTCACCGCGTCGACACGGTCGCGGTTTCGGCCAAACCAGACGTTCAAATCACGGATTTCGAGCATGTTCATATGCGGCCACTCACGCTTGGGGTGACAGACCATTCCGGGTCACGCTGCAACACGTCCAACCGGTCTCTTGGTGCGTCCAGCCGTGGAAGCGAGTTTAGCAGACCACGGGTATAGGGGTGCTTTGCCTCATGCAGTTTGTCAGCGTCGCAAACCTCGACAATGCGGCCCGAATACATGATCAGCACCCGGTCGCAGAAATCAGCCACGAGATTCAAATCATGGCTAATAAAGATCAGGCCCATCCCGCGCTCTTTCACCAGCTTGTCCATGATGTCGAGCACCTGACGTTGCACAGACACATCCAAGGCGCTGGTCGGTTCATCAGCGATCAGGATTTCCGGGTTCGGGATCAGCATCATGGCAATCATGATCCGTTGCCCCATGCCGCCAGACATTTCGTGAGGATAGGCGCGCATCACCCGCTCGGCGTCACGGATTGACACAGCTTCGAGCATTTCAAGCGACTTGTTGTAGGCGTCGGATTTTGACGCAGAGTTATGCAACCGGTAGGCCTCGATGATCTGGTCGCCGATGGTCATCACCGGATTGAGCGAGAATTTGGGGTCCTGCATCACCATGCTGATGCGTTGTCCGCGCACCGCCCGCATCTCTTTTTCAGACTTCTGGAGGAGGTCCACACCGTCAAGGCTGATCTGATCCGCCTCGACAATACCGGGGGGGCGGATCAGGCGTAAAATGGCGCGTCCGGTCATTGATTTGCCCGAACCGCTTTCGCCGACGATACCAAGACGTTCCCTGCCCAAGGTAAAGGACACACCGCGCACTGCGTCGAATACGCCGTGGCGTGAAGGAAATTTCACCCAAAGGTTCTGCACATCCAGAAGCGTTTGCATCATTCACCTGCCTTGGGGTCAAGGACGTCACGCAACCCGTCGCCCAATAAATTGAAAGCCAGCGAAACCGTAAAGATCGCCAGCCCCGGCACAGTCGCAACCCACCAGTGATCCAAAATAAAGCGCCGCCCCTCAGAGATCATCGCGCCCCATTCCGGGCTGGGCGGTTGCGCGCCAAGGCCAAGGAAACCCAATCCGGCAGCGGCAAGGATAATGCCCGCCATGTCCAGCGTGACCCTGACAATAAGCGACGAGATACACAGCGGCCAGATGTGTTTGGTGATGATCCTGAGCGCCCCCGCACCCTGCAATTTGATCGCACTGATATAATCAGACGACCGGATTGTCAGCGTTTCCGCACGTGCAATGCGGGCGTAAGGGGGCCAGGCCGTCAGCGAGATTGCAAGCACTGCATTTTCGATCCCGGCCCCAAGGGCGGCAACGAACGCCAGTGCCAGAACCAGACGCGGGAAGGCCAGGAAAATGTCGGTGATGCGCATCAAAACCGTATCAGTCCAGCCGCCGACATAGCCCGAAACGGTGCCCACCAGAAGACCGGCAATTGGCGCGATCAAGGCCACAAGGGCGACAATATATAGCGTGATCCGCGCACCATAGATCAGTCTGGACAGAATATCGCGCCCAAGGCTGTCCGTGCCAAAGACATGCCCGTCCGTCCACAGCGGCGCGAGCCGGTTGCCCAGGTCTTGGACGAAGGGGTCATGCGGTGCGAGGATTGGGGCGGCGGCGGCGATCAGGACCAAGGCAACAAGTATCCCCAATCCAATCATCGCCATCGTATTTGACTTGAACGACAGCCAGCCCTGATAAAGCGCCGACAGCTTGGCGTGGCGTCGGGATGTAGGCGTCTCGGTGACCAACCATTGGTGCAAAGTCTGTGTGTCGGCCATTATTTCGCCCTCGGATCGAAGACCTTGTAGAGCAGGTCAGAGAAGATATTGAGCAGGATGAAAATGAGACCAACAACGACCGTGCCACCCAAGACCGCATTCATGTCCGCACTCAGCAGGGCGGTGGTGATATAGCTGCCAATGCCCGGCCAGGAAAAGATGATTTCCGTCAGCACCGAGCCTTCGAGCAGGTTCGCGTAGCTCAACGCAATCACGGTGATCAGTTGCACGCGAATATTCTTGAAAGCGTGCTTCCAGACGACATCCCATTCAGACATGCCTTTGACCCGCGCGGTAGTGATATATTCCGCGCTGAGTTGTTCCAGCATGAACGACCGCGTCATGCGGCTGACGTAGGCCAGTGAATAGTAACCCAGCAGCGACGCGGGCAGTACGATGTGCGAAAAGGCATCTTTGAAGACATCCCAGTTTCCGTCCAGTGCGGCGTCAACAAGGATCATGCCCGTCACACTTGGCACCACATCGACGTAAAAAATGCCAACGCGTCCCGGTCCACCAACCCACCCCAGAATGCCATAAAAAACCAGAAGGCCCATCAGGCCCAACCAGAAGATAGGCATGGAATACCCAACCAGCGCCACAACGCGGGCGATCTGATCTATCCAGGAGCCTTTGCGCACAGCCGCCAGCACACCCAAGGGCACGCCAAGCACAACGCCAAAGATTATCCCAAGTGTCGCGAGTTCCAAGGTGGCGGGAAAGACGCGCGCGATGTCCTCTGAGACGGGGCGTGCATTCAAAAGCGAGGTGCCAAAATCCAGATGCAGCACATCCCAGAGATAGTAGAAAAATTGCACGACAAGCGGCTTGTCCAGCCCCAGCTGAAAGTAGACCGCGTCATAAGTTGATTGTGATGCCCGCTCGCCCACGATGGCCAGTACCGGGTCGATCGGCATGACGCGACCGATGACGAATGTGATGAACAAAAGGCCAAGCATGGTGACCGCGACAGAGCCTGCTGTCAGCAGCGTCGTGCGCAAGAACGGCCAAACCTGCTCTGACAGAGGCGCCCGCGTGGGGCGCCTCTGATTGTTGTCCTCCGAAAGGGCCACTTACTTGGTGACCTGCCAGTAAGCAGCCGATGTCACAGCCTGACCAGTGGACCAGTTGGTCACATTGTCACGCAACGCGGACTGCTCAATCTGTTGGAACATGATCACAAAAGGAGAGATTTCCCGGAATTCTGCCTGAATATCCAGATACATCTGCACCCGTTTGTCGCGATCTCCTTCGGTCACTGCCGCGTCGACTTTTTCGGTCAGACCGCCCGCGTCCCAACCCGTACGCCAAGCCAGAAGGCCTGTTGCATTGGCTTCGTCCGAGTTGTCGGGGTTATAGGCAAAGGTGCCGGCATTGGTCTGTGGATCGGGATAGTCCGGTCCCCAGGCCCCCAGATACACATCCAGTTCCCGCGCACGATACCGCGCAAGGATCTGCTTGGCGGTACCCACGGTGATGTTCACCTTGATGCCTGCCAATGCAGCAGCGTTTTGGAAGGATTGACCAATCTCGATGCGTTCCTGCGCCTCACGGACGCCGATTTCGACCTCAAGGTTTTCCACGCCCGCCGCTGCCAAAAGTTCTTTGGCTTTTTCGATGTTATACGAAAACGGGTTTTCCTCGGATGCGCCCAGATATGTCGCGGGCAGGAAGTTCTGGTGAATGGTGTACTGACCCTTGAGGAAGCTGTCGCGCATGCCTTCGTAATCGATCAGGTATTTGAACGCCTGACGGACTTCGGGTTTCGACAGCACGGGATGTTTCTGGTTCAGCGCCAGATACATCAGACGGCCTTTCAACTCATCCGTGATCTTCACCCCATCCGCTGCGCTTGCGCCTGCGATGTCTTCTGGGTTCAGGTTACGCGCGATGTCGATGTCGCCGCGCTCCAACAGCAGACGCTGGGACGCGCTTTCGATGACATGACGGACGATCACACGCTCCATCGCCGGGGCACCGCCGTAGTAGTCGGGGTTCGACGACAGTGTCACGCTTTCATTGGGCTTCCAGCCGTCCAGCTTGTAAGGACCAGAGCCTGCTGAATTGGTTTTCAGCCAAGTGTTGCCCATATCGCCATCAACTTCGTTGGCCATCGTGACCTCTTTGTCGACGATGCCGCCAATGGTGGCCGTCAGGCAGTTCAGCACAAAGGACGTCGCATATTTCTTGTCCGTGGTGATCATCAGCTTGTTGCCGTCGGCCCTGATGGTCTCGGCCACATTCTCAGGCGTAAATCCGAATTGTGTCAGGATGAACGCTGGCGTCTTGTTCAGGATGACGGCGCGCTGCAACGAGAAAGCGGCATCTTCTGCCCGCACCGGATTGCCCGAATGGAACGAGACACCATCGCGCATCGTGAAGGTGATCGTCTTGCCATCTTCAGAGACTTCCCAGCTTTCTGCCAGATCAGGTTTATAGCCTGCGGCCAAATCCAGCGGGTCGAGATTGACCAACCTGTTATAGACATTGCGGCTGATGTCGGAGCCGGCAAACTCAAAGCTCTCTGCCGGGTCCAGCGTCGTCACATCGTCGATGCGGTGCGCGATCACCAGCATGTTTGCCGGTGTCTCAGCATGAGCTGAGAACGACGTCACGCTGACCGCCAGGCCAATCGCAACGCTCGTCAGTAGTCTGTTAAATGCATTCATCGTAAGAACCTCTCCTGTTCCGTTTCAATTATATCTACGTGCGTCTTGGCGGGTCATTCGCCCCAGGTTTTCTTAAGCACACGCAGCCAGTTCCCGTGGCATAGCTTGGCCATCAACGCGTTGTCATAGCCGTGCCTTGCCATTGCTTGCCTCAATTTAGGCAAAGATGCACAAGAGGTAAGCGCCTCCGGTACAATCGCCCCGTCATAGTCTGAGCCCAGGCCCACACGGTCTTCTCCCAGATGCTCGATCAGGTGATCGAGATGCCTGATCATCTGTTCCAACGGCACTTCCGCAACCATACGCCCATCGTCACGCAGGAAAGCGACCGCAAAATTCAGCCCAACCATGCCATCACTTTCGCGGATCGCAGCAAGCTGTTTGTCGGTCAGGTTGCGGCTGTGCGGGCAGATCGCATGTGCATTTGAATGGGTCGCGACCAGCGGTTTGCTGGAATGTCGCGCCACATCCCAAAACCCTGCCTCATTCAGATGCGACAAGTCCACCATTATCCCCAATTCATCGCACCGCTGGATCAGCCGCAAACCGTGATCCGTCAGCCCGCTGCCGATGTCAGGTGTGCTTGGATAGCGAAAGGGCACGCCGTGCCCGAAAATCGTGGATCTGCTCCAAACCGGACCGATGGAGCGCAGACCAGCCTGATACAGGACCTCAAGTGTATTGAGATCTGCATCAATCGCTTCTGCGCCTTCGATGTGAAAGATCGCGGCGATTTTTCCGGTTTTCAGCGTCTCTTCAATGTCCCGTGTTGTGCGGCAGATCGTCAGCGCATTGCGTTTTTCCAGATCAAACAGGATTGCAGCCTGAGACATGACCACCGGAAACGCGTCCTCCCAGTCAATCGGTTCAGGCAGAGGGAGATCGTAGGACGGTTTGACCATCTCGTTGAACTTGAAATCGAGATCGGCAGGAGATGGCACATAGACCGCAAAGAACCCGCCAGCAAATCCGCCAGTTTTTGCGGAGGGGACATCAATTGCGCCATCCCGCCCGGTCACAAAGCTTTCTGCCGCTTTTGCACCGCCATCGCGGTACAGTTTCAAAAGTACATCGTTATGGCCATCGAATATGGCAGGTGATGTCGGATCACTCACGTCGCTTTTGCCCCCAGAAATATCAAATCAGCTTATCCCATAAATTCTCATGGACCAGCCTCAATGACTTGATATTATCTCATACTATGATGATACTTATGTAGAGGCTTGGATGGGCACCAAAATATGGCATAGCCTGCCGGAATATCAGGCCCTGCGCGCACTGATGGAAAGTGGAACAACGTCAAAGGCGGCCGTTCGGCTGGGTCTTTCGCAATCCGCAATCAGCCGGTCCATCGCGAGCCTTGAGACCCGAACCGGTCGGACATTGTTCGAACGCGATGGGGGCAGGCTGCGTCCTACGAACGAGGCCGCGCAGATGAATCGGCGTCTGGACCCCTTGTTTGAAGCGTTGGATCGCATTGATGGGCCACCGGAAGTGGCGCGGGAAACGTTGCGCATTATCGCGCCACCGACCTATGCGCATCGCTTTCTGGTCCACCACATTGCGACCTTTCTCAAACTCAACCCTCACTTTTTTGTCAGCCTTGAGGTGGCACCCTCTGAGGACGTCATTCGCGGCATACTTGACCAGCGTTTTGATCTTGGCGTTACGGGTGTGGAATTGTCCCGTGACGGCGTGAAATTAACACCCTACCGCAGATCCAGCGCTGTCTGCGCCATGGCGAGCGATCATCCATTGGCCGGCCGTGATGAAATCCACCCCATGGATTTGGATGGTCAGGCGCTGATTGCACTGACCCACCGACACGCCCGTCGCGCACAGCTTGAGAAAGTTTTGCATGGCAGCGGTGTCACATCTCATATCGTGGCCGAGGTATCGACGTCGGTTGCTGCCGTAGATCTGGCCAAGGAAGGGCTTGGCATTGCGATCGTCAATCCCTTTCCGATTGTGCAGTATCGATCAGAGGGCGTTGCGTTCCGTTCGTTTGCATCGCCAATCGAATATCGGAGCTATTTCGCGACACCCGATCATGGTCCGACATCCAGCATGGCCCGGTCGTTCATGCGCCACCTGAGATTACATACCGCGAAAGATTTCTTTTCAGAAAAGGCCTGAAAGATGTCGTCGCAATCGTCTGCCCTTGTTTGCAGATAGCGCTGAACCGTCGGATACAAATTTGATTTAGGCGCAAGGGGAAAAATACGTAATTCAGGTCATTTTAGGAATTTCGTGCCGAGGTAGATCCGACGCCGGCACTCAAAAACCTCACCGTGGCGCGCGCGTTATCCCAAAATGGAGGCTAAACACCCGGCTTTTGTCATTTCTTGCGCCGCAGAAATTTGAGGCCGGACCAATCCCCATCGACGGCACAGACTTTGACATCAACCCAACCCGTCGGCAGAACAACCTCGCGAAGGCCATCTTCGGTCAAGTCGACAAAAAGTTTGGACGATTTCTTGGGCCAGGATATCCAGACCATCCCGCCTTCTTTGGTACTGTCCAGCGCGTGTTGGATGCCATCCTCAAGATCGGCGCGGGTATCGCAGAAAAGATGCACCATATCGGCCTTGGTTGCGTTTTGAACAAAAGCCACCCCATCGACGCCAGCCACCAGTGTTAGGTAATTTTCGGGCGCATTGACCAGCAAACAGGTCATGCCGGGCTTCAGACCAAGTTTCTGAAACAAGGGTTTGCCAGAATAGCCAAATTGCTCTGTCTTTGTGCCTTTATCTGTCACTGGCTTGCTCCGGGATATCTTTGTGTCAGGCGCGTGTGTCGGATCCATTAACTCTCGCGCAACAGCAGTTCTGAGACAGCGTCGGCTACAAGGAATTCCATCATGCGGCGCGATCCTTTCAAACACCAAAAAGTCTTAGGCCGATTAACGCAACAGATCTCTTTCTACTTTCTGGCACCGACGGCACCGTAATGCGCCCAAATCAGCGTCCGGGAATTTGATCTCGTGCTGTGGGTGTTTCCCAGTTTTCGATCAGCTCCATTGCTTCGGCGGCCGTTTCGACGAAACGAAACAGGTCGAGGTCTTCGACCGAAATGGTGCCTGCGTCTGCCAGCGCATCCCAGTTGATGATCTTTTCCCAAAAAGCGCGGCCAAAGAGCAAGAACGGAACGCGTTGCATCCGTCCGGTTTGGATTAGGGTGAGGGATTCAAACATTTCATCCAAGGTCCCAAAACCACCGGGAAAGACACAGATCGCCTTGGCGCGCATCAGGAAATGCATCTTGCGAATACCAAAGTAGTGAAAGTTGAAACAAAGGTCAGGCGTGACATATTCATTTGGGGCTTGCTCGAACGGCAGCACAATGTTCAGCCCGATAGATTCCCCACCGGCATCCATAGCCCCGCGATTGCCAGCCTCCATCACACCGGGCCCGCCACCGGTTACGATGACGCCTTCCTTCCCGCCGTTTTCCATTGATTTTAGCGTCATCAGCCGGGCGAATTCGCGCGTCTCGTCATAGAAATGCGATAGCTCGGCCAAAGTTTCGGTGCGCGCCATCGCCTTTTGTGACGGCTCCGGAATGCGTGCTCCGCCAAACAGGACGATGGTTGATTTGATGCCATGCGCATCCAGGCCCATTTCTGGCTTCAGCAGTTCCAGCTGCAGTCGAACGGGGCGTAATTCGTCCCGGCACATGAATTCGCCATCGGTAAAGGCGAGCCGATATGCGGGCGCGCGGGTCTGTGCGGTATCAGGGGCTTCGGCAGCGGCGGTGCGGTCTGTGTGCGCGTCACGCAAGGGGTGACGGCGGTTGGCGTCGTTCATGGGTATCTCCGGTTATACGTTGGGTCCAAAGTGGCCCGGTTGTGCGGAACATGCAACGGGTCTGCGTCATTCACACCTGCTTCGTGCTTTTGAAAAAAGCGGTGATGTCGCCACCATCCGAGCGGGAATGATTGCGCCAACCCAAGCTGAGCGTTATAGCGCGGTAACAGATATTTAGCAGTCGGAGACGAACCCCATGTCCAACGCCCAACTCGAGACCGCAATTGAAGCCGCATGGGATACCCGTGACCAGATCACCTCAGCCACAACAGGTGAGACGCGCGATGCGATTGAGGACACGCTGAATGCCCTCGATTCAGGCAAGCTGCGCGTGGCGGAAAAGCAACCGGATGGCAATTGGCATGTGAACCAATGGGCCAAAAAGGCTGTACTCTTGGGGTTTCGGATCAAAGACATGGAACACCAGGAAGGCGGTGCACAGGGTGCCGGTTGGTGGGACAAGGTTGACAGCAAGTTCAAGGGCTGGGGCGATAACCAGTGGAAAGCCGCAGGTTTTCGTGCCGTGCCGAACTGCGTCGTACGCAAATCCGCATTTATCGCGCCGGGCGTTGTTTTGATGCCATCTTTCGTGAACATTGGTGCCTATGTCGACAGCGGCACCATGGTCGACACCTGGGCCACTGTCGGCAGCTGTGCACAGATCGGTAAGAACGTGCACCTGTCTGGTGGTGTTGGCATTGGCGGCGTGTTGGAGCCGATGCAGGCCGGACCAACAATCATCGAAGACAATTGTTTCATTGGTGCGCGGTCCGAAGTGGTCGAAGGCTGCATCGTGCGTGAAGGCTCCGTTTTGGGCATGGGTGTGTTCATTGGCCAATCCACCAAGATTGTGGATCGTGAAACCGGTGAAGTGATGTACGGTGAAGTCCCATCAGGATCGGTTGTGGTTGCTGGATCAATGCCGTCAAAGAACGGTGTGCATCTGTACTGTGCCGTGATCGTGAAGCGTGTTGATGAACGCACCCGGTCCAAGACCAGCATCAATGAGTTGTTGCGCGATTAAGAGTGTATCTCGACGGCGGGAACCAAATGCCATGTTGCGCAGTTTAACAGGCTGAGGGCCAACGTCGGCCGGACATCTAAGGGAATAAAAATGGGTATCGGAATTATCGGAGCCATCATCGTAGGTGGCCTTGCGGGGTGGATCGCCAGCATGATCATGAAGGCGGACACTGGCCTGATCGCAAACATCGGCCTGGGTATTGTGGGCGCGGTGGTCCTGAACTTCATTTTGGGGCTGTTTGACATTTATGCCGCTGACGCATGGATGCCACAACTATTGGTCGGATTGGTCGGTGCGTGCCTCGTCATCTGGGCATGGCGCGCAATACGCGGGCGCGGCTGACCCTTTTCAAGGTCGCATGGACACGCTAGGGCTGCTGCGAATTTATTTGCGGCAGCTTTTTCATGTCTGACACCAAGAAACCCAAAAAACCGTCTCGCCAGCAGGTCTATACGCTGTTGGTTGAGATCGGACGCAAGGACGGCGATGGCCTGCCTGAAAATGCGACCGGCGCTGCGCTGATGTGTTTTGCGTCTGGCGTGGATGAGGCAGAAGCCGTGCGCGAGACGGTTGCGATCCTAAAGCAGGCGGATACCAACCCGTTGGATGTCACCGGCTATGGCACCTTGGCTGATCGCGAGGCCGAGGGACACGAGATTGACGATGAAGAACGCGGCCTGATGCAGCGCGCGCTGGAAGAGAATTCCGTGATCGTCGCGCAGATGACGCCGTTTTTTGACTGAGAATATTTCGGCCCGAAGGACACACTCTGCCCGCATAGTTAAATTCCACCCGTGATTGGCGGGATTTCAGCCTTTTTCTGGATCAATTCGCCCGATAGTATCGCGAAGTTCTAGCTCAAACCCGACCTATATAGTTGCTTTTGCCAAGGTCGACCTCGCGGGGCTTCGCCGCCGTTCGAGTACCTCAAATGAATGCCTGCATTGGAGACCCCTAGCCTGCAAACCGGACTAGAGCAGTTGTTTTGCGCGCTCTTGCAGGGCAGGGACGACATTTGCTTCGAACCATGGGTTTGTCTTTAGCCACCTGTTATTTCTAGGGCTCGGGTGGGGCAAGATGAGTTGTTTTGGCCAGATATCGCCCCATGATCTTACCGCATCTGTCACAGTACGCCCGAAATATTCTGGCAAGTGCCAGTCAATGGCGTATCGACCAATAACCAGCGTTAGCTCGATGCCGACTAGCATCTCCAAGATGCTGTCCCGCCACGCAGGCGCACATTCGGCACGCGGAGGCAGATCGCCACCCTTCCCTGTGCCGGGGAAACAGAACCCCATGGGTAGAATTGCGATCTTTGAAGCGTCGTAAAATGTGCCTCGACTGACCCCCAACCAACGCCTTAACCGGTCGCCCGATGGATCGTCGAAAGGAATGTTTTTTTGGTGTGTTATGCGCCCTGGTGCTTGCCCAACAATCAAAAGCTTTGCCGTTGAACTGATTTGAAGGATCGGGCGCGGACCAAGCGGCAGGTCTTTGCAGATCTTGCACGCACGCACATTCTTCAGAAGTATCTTAGTAGATGGCTGTTTGGCCATGCCTAGCCCTCAAATTCATTGGGCCGCACCATGCGCGCGGCCCTTTGCAATTGCCAGGACCTACGGGGCAATAGCGGTTTGATCTTCGGGCTGGTGCAATCCAACCACCGCCAGAACGGTGAGACCGAGGACCATGTAGTACCCGAAGTCCACTCCTGTGAAGCCAAGAAAGAAAGGCGCGGCCACAAAGGTCAGCCCGACCAAGGCATCCACTGTTAAATGGAGGCTGTAGGGCAGAACCCGAACAATACCCAGATGATGATCTGTCAGTGCGGTCAAGACAAAGGCGGCAACGCCCGTAACAACCGACAGCCAAAAGGCCAATGGGGCCGTTTCACCCAGCCCGAACAGGAATGGCATGGCGATCAGACCGAGGGCGACAGGGTAATCGAGATAAGCGTGGATCGATTTGGTGATGAAGCGTGGGAACATGATTTCGTCTTTCTCTAGCTGGTGCTGATATTCAGCGTTGATAGAGAAAATCTAGTCTCGGAGAATGTATCCATCCATGTCCACCCATCCAAGATGCCGTGCAGATCGTTCAGGAATTGGAACGAGCGGGCATTTTTAGCTTGCGAAACTCTGCTGGGGTCTGGCCTGTCTCTTTCTTAAAGGCCCGCGTGAAGGCGCTGTCTGAGGCATACCCCGCGCTTTCGGCTGCATCCGTCAGCGAACACCCCAATTGATGCAAGACTTTCTTGGCGATTTCCATCCGCCATCCGGTCACATATTCCATTGGTGACATCTGCATGAGTTTTTGAAATTGAACCGCAAAGCTTGTGCGCGACATACCGGCTGCATTGGCCAGGGCCTCAACGGTCCAGCGCTCTGCCGGGGATTTGTGAAAGGCGTCCAACGCGCGGCTTAGCTGCTTGTCGGAAAACGCACCCAAAGCCCAGTCGTCAGCATCCCGACTTTCGATGAAGCTACGGATCGCCTGCGCCAGGATCGCCTCAGACATCTTCAGCGCGATCAGGTCACCGCCCATTTTGCGCCCGCCGGCCTCATCGCCAATAACGCGCAACGAGGCCTCCATCCATTTTCCGGCGGTTTCACCATAGTTCTTAAGGTGGATGATTGGTGGAAGGCGCTCCATCAAAACATGTTTTGCGTGAGGTTCGAACGAGAAATGTCCACAGATTAGCTGCGTATCACGGTCATCATCATCGCCGCCGTAAACCAACACACCGTTTCCGTTATAGCCAGACTGCTCAATCACCGTTTCAAGCGGCAGGGCCGCGTGCCGCGTTTCGGGCGCGCAGTAGAGCTTGTGGGAGGCCCCATGAGGTATGATGACAAGGTCACCTTGTTCCAGACATACCGGTTTTTTCGCGCCTTCAACTTCGACCAGGCAATTGCCCCGATGGGCGAAATGAAAGCGCGCAACATTTTCGAATTGGGGCACTTCGATGCCCCAGGGAGATGTCAGGGACGTGCGGAAATACAGCGAACCGCGCATGGACAGGTTGGTGAGGATGTCACTCAGAAGATCAAGCATGGATTGAACATACACCACTTGTAATAACTGTACAGATATCTGAACGATCTGCACGAAAATTGGGATGAATGAGCATGTATTGAACGGATCATTTGGGGGTACTCAATTCCTATCGAAACATACAATGGAGTTCCCAAAATGAAGAAATTGCTTCCCGCACTCGCCGTCACATTGGCCATGACAGGTGCTCAGGCATCTGCACAAGAGGTCGCTGACATGAGCGACCTTGAATACGCCCATATTGCCTATACCGCTGACAACATCGATATTCGTTATGCGTATCTGGCGCTGGCGCTCTCGGCCAATCCTGACATCCACGCGTTCGCCAACACAATGATCCGTGACCACTCGGCTGTAAACGAAGCGGCCCTTGGCCTGCTGGACAAGCTGGGGGCGTCGGCGCAGGACAATGCGTTCAGCCAAACACTGAATGGAAATGCAGAAAAGATCATTGATGGCATTGTCCAGCTGCGTGGCGCAGAGTTTGACGCAGCCTATGCCGCCAATGAGCTGGCCTATCACCAAGCCGTGAACGATCTGGTTGAGAATACAATGATCCCCAATATCGACAACGCCGAAGTCAAGGCACTGTTCGAGCAGGGGCTTGGCATTTTCAAGGCCCATGAAGCGCATGCTGAAATGATGGTAAAGGCGCTGCAGTAATGGCAAAATCATACCCACGCCGGGACGTGATTGGCGGGGCGGCTGCATCAGCAGTCGTCCTGACCACATCTCCCCTTTTTGCCGCTGAGCCAATTGCGCATGACATTGCGATCAAGGCGTTGAAATTTGAACCGGATGTGGTGCAGGTTCATGTCGGCGACACGATCCGTTGGACGAACCATGATCTGGCACTGCATACGGCAACCGCAGATGAGTTTGGCTGGGACACGGCAGAAATCGCAAAGAATGAAACTGCGGAAATCACCGTTATTGACGGTATGGAAAACACTTATTTCTGTATTTTTCACCCGCATATGAAGGGTTCAATTGAAATTTTATAGCTGGAAAAAATAGACCTCCAACTTCGACAGTTCGGTGAACCTACAGGGCGTGCAAGCAGGTTATCGAATGTCCTGGAAAATGCTTGCCCATTCTGTTGGAAACCCTCGAAAAATTTTCCGACAGCGTGAACGCCACTATTAGCCGTGCGGAGAGGACATCAAGTTTTCAATTTGTAGGAGCGGACATTCGCAAAGGGCCCGGCATCGGTTACAATGGTCTCAAAAGGAGCCATCGGCTCACAAGGACAGATACCTAGGTACAATTCGGTGATTTGTTCATTTTATGAACCCTTTTGAAACTCTTTGGTGCGCCTCCTTATGAGCATTTAGGTCGGCTATGCGGGACAAAGTGTGAATTCGCTGCAACCGCCCCAATGAACGCTTTCGAGCGGACGACCAAACGGATCGTTTTGGCAAGTAACGGCAACCTGCGGGTTTGGGTGAAACCATGCCGCTATGGGCAAAAGGCCGTCAAACTGATAGTTTCGCTGGAATTTCAGATAGATTGAGGCTTTCCATATGGCAATTCACCGAAACGATTTTCCGCAACTTGACGGCGGCCTTTATGTGGCCTCCACTGGCATGGAAACCGACCTCATATTCAACCAAGGTGTCGATCTGCCGGGGTTTGCCTCTTATCCATTGCTGGAGTCTAAAGCGGGACGCGCTCAGCTGAATGGCTACTACCGTGATATGATCGCAGTTGGAAAAGAACACGGTATCGGCGTTATCCTCGAAAGCCCGACATGGGTTGCCAACAGGGATCGCGGTGCGACCATTGGTTACTCACCCGAACAACTGGTTGACCTGAACAAGCAGGCCATAGCCCACATGAGCGAAGCGAGAGACACGTTTGGCGATCTGCCAACGCTGATCAGCGCCAATGTCGGACCACGCGCCGATGCATACGCGCCAAGCGAACAAATGAGCGCAGAGGAAGCCGAAACATATCATACAGAGCAAATCGCAGCGCTGGCAGAAACGGAGGTGGACGTGATCAGTGGATACACACTTGCCTACCCTGCTGAAGCCGTCGGAATTGTACGCGCAGCCAAGCGCTTTGGCCTCCCGGTGATCATTGCATTCACGGTTGAGACCGACGGGCACTTGCCGACAGGAGCCTCACTTAAAGAGGCGATCACTCAAGTGGACGCGGAAGCGGACGGTTATGCTGCATACTTTATGATCAATTGCGCGCATCCTGATCACTTTGAAAACGTGTTGTCCGATGATCCCTGGATGCAACGTTTGCGTGGGATCGTCGCCAATGCGTCGCGATGCAGCCATGCACAGTTGGATGAAGCCGAAGAGCTTGACGATGGCGATCCGGTTGAACTCGGGCAACAGCTTGCGGAAATTCGGCGCAGATTCCCACAGATCAGCGTTCTTGGAGGATGCTGCGGGACAGATATGCGCCACATGTCTAGCATTGCGAGATCTGCAAAAATCGCCGAAGCAGACCTTCGCTGCGCCACGGAAAATCGGTAAAGTGGGCTCGGAGCGGTCATCTGACGATTTTTGTCGGATGACTGGTTCGCGATGGATAGCAGACCTTGCAATGGCCGTTTCCATTCCCCCATCCCACATGACACCAAGATTTATCGAAACCGCCACAAGATTGAGAACTTGTTTGGGCGGTTGAAGGATTGGCGCAGGGTCGCGACCCGCTATGATAGATGCCCTGTCATCTTCATGTCTGCCATCGCCCTGGCGGCCACGGTAGTGTTTTTGTTATGAGACCAGAGCTACGCAGGATCAAAATAACGGCCTCTCAAACAAGAGGGGCCGCTTGGGCGCTATATCACAAAATCAATTGCGGATTGCGCTTTGGCTGCGGCGGTGAAAATGGCCTTCTTGTCACTCTTCAGAACAGGCAACCAGTTGCCCAGGTATTGTGCATGATCTTCGCGTGGGGATGAGGAGATACCGAGCCTGGCGCAGAAGAACGCAGAGCCGATCTCGGCCACAAGTTCTTCCATTGCGTAGGCTGCATCTCCGAACCTGTTGCGCAAATCCCGATCGCATCGGGACGGATGCCCTGTCCAGTGCGTCAGTTCATGCAGCAACACTGCATAGTAGTTTTCGCTGCGCGTGCCAGAGACGGTGTCAAAGAACCGGCTACTCTCAGGCATGGTGATCTGGTCTTCGGTGGGGCTGTAATATGCTTGTGCACCAGCCTCCCGAATATCCACACGGGTCTTTGCGATCATCGCATCAATCGCCGTGATACGTTCAACGGGCTCGGCAGAATCCGATAGCGTGGGCAGGTCGTACCCGTCCACCTGATCGGCATTGAAGACATTGAAATACTTCAACACGCGGTAGATCTCATCTTCACCATCGGCGCTCTCTCTCGTCACTTGTTTGTAGACGATGACAGGGGTAGATTTCTGCCCCTTCTGTACTGACGCGCCTTTTTCGCGCCACTGCCGATACGTGCCCCAAGTGCCGGTTGCGAACCCGTGCACCTGTGCCGTGATCCAGAGATTGATGATGTTTACACCGCTGTATTCACCGCCAGAAGCGATGTTACTCGGCACCGTATTTGTGCCAGTTCGGTTCCAGGGCATGATTGGCTTCTCAGGATCAGCCTCGATGGAAGACACCAACGCATTGGTGACTTCCGCGTATATATCGCGTGCCATTGCAGTCTCCGATTTTTGTGGGGAACACCTGCACATATGATACCATTTCGGGGGAAATCGCGCCATTCCGCCAAGCGGCTCAACAATGAAGCAACACATTGTAGTTAATGTAGAAAACCTACGAAATGGCTGACCCTTTTTTCACTCATAGAACCCTTAAGGCTCTGGTTGGATCGATGTCCGAAAGATGTGAGGCACATCCAACGTATGGCGACGAATTACTGAGATTGCAGCCAATAACGTGCCGAGAGCATCACGGTGAGACTGGTCGGGCCATACGACTTAGCCGTCGACAATTAGAACCGCCATCGAGAGCGCCTCGAAGTAAATTGCATTCACGGGTTCCGCTTCCCATATTTTGGGCGTTTTCGGCAGCCAGGGGGTGATTGCAGGAAAACGTTTGGCCAAGGCCAGGGCTTCGTCATATTTGTTGGGAAACTGCTGGTTGCGTTGAACCAGATGATGCGGGGTGGCGCTGTCGGTCAATTCCTGCACCAGGGCATTTAGGATATCTAGTGAGCTCCCGGATTTGCGCGTTGGCTTGAACGGATCCTCGGTCACCACAATATCTGGCTCAAAACGGGCCACAGCTCTGCGCAACAGGGATCGGCCCTTGGGCGCTGACAGGCTCGCCGCCCGTGAGCACTGCCAATCCTTCAACTTGCCATCGATCAGAAATATGTAAGCCACTTTGCCGGAGGCAACGGCGACACTGAGAATGCGCTTTCGGTCAGTCGTCATAGACCTCGCTGTGATCTTCTTCCAAACGTGCTCTCAGACCGTCCAATGTCCGTTTCCTGTTGGTGGCGGGCCCATAATGGGACTGCGGCTCTGGCAGGTCTGAGAGGTGACAAAAGACATCTGCTTTGACCTCATCAAATATCCCGGCAAAGAGACTTTCAAAGCTGCGGCCATAGATCATCGACAAGGTGCAGATGTCACGCACGCTTGGACGCTGGCGGCCATTCTCAAGATTTGAGATTTTGGTTTTGTTGACGCCCATGAGATGAGCGCAGTCGACCTGTCTGAGCCCCGAATTTCGTCGGGCCGCCCTCAGGTCGAGGGTGAATTCCTGGATCATAAAAATGAACTTATGTGAAGCTGGTATATCCCCAGTTTACAGCAAGTAGAAAA
This sequence comes from Sulfitobacter sp. SK011, assembly GCF_003352065.1. NCBI lineage: Bacteria > Pseudomonadati > Pseudomonadota > Alphaproteobacteria > Rhodobacterales > Roseobacteraceae > Sulfitobacter > Sulfitobacter sp. SK011. Next base: position 4,137,043 of record NZ_CP025803.1, on the reverse strand, counting down.
ATCGCAAAGCCCCGACCGGATTCAAAAACGGCAACCATCCCAATCTGTCTTACCTACTCCGATCACTCATGGCGTTCGGTTTGGTATCGGAATGGTGAAACCATTCCGAACGCCAGGAATCAGAGCAGGCAGTGGTTCTAGAGCGTTAAGGTTTTCAGAGGAAATCTTAGTCGATTGCAGGGCAAATGCTACAGGTATTGCGGCCAATGGACCGCAACAGGCACAACGCATGCCACCAGCAAAGATGACTCTTTGCCAAAGACTCGGTAGAATGTGTAACGGAGCCAAACGGCGGGCAGGCCGCCTGAACAGCTTCAAATCTTCCTCGTCAATGTCCGCGATCCGAATTACCGTCCTTGCACCTAAGCCGGTGTTTTCGACACCTTCATGAGCCAGTATTCTGGACCCATGACTGAAGAACAACGCTTTGAACAATTCATTGAGCTGTGCAAACGCATCTTCGAGCGCATGGAGCGCGAAGGGTCGTGGCCCTGGCCGGAGGAAGAGATCGACAAGCCGCCCAAAGAAGGCGGCACTATTACCAGTGAATAACGAAAACCACATATGACCACATGTTTTGGATACACCCGCGTATCCACCGCCAAACAAGGCGAAGGGGTTTCCCTGGAGGTCCAGAAGGAAGAAATTACCCGCTACGCTGAAAAGCACGGGCTGACGATATCGCGCTGGTTTGAAGAAAAAGAAACCGCAGCCAAATCCGGGCGACCGGTCTTCAATGCCATCATGCGCGATCTCAATAATCACAAGGCTGATGGGCTGATCGTCCACAAGATTGACCGCTCTGCGCGCAACTTTCGCGACTGGGCAAGAATCGGCGAATTATCAGATCAGGGCGTTGCCATCCATTTCGTCACGGAGAGTCTGGATTTCCAATCCCGTGGTGGCAGGCTCACAGCAGACATTCAGGCGGTGATTGCATCTGATTATATCCGTAACCTGCGAGAAGAGGCGAAGAAGGGGCTTCGCGGCCGCCTCAAGCAGGGGCTTTACCCGTTTCGTGCACCAATCGGTTATCTCGATCAGGGTCGAGGTAAAGCCAAGATCCCAGACCCTGAGAAAGCGCCGCTGATCCAAGAGATGTTCGATCTCTACAGGACCGGCAATCACGGCATTCGTTCTCTACATGCTGAGATGAGCACGCGTGGGCTCAGAAACCACAGCGGTGGCGTATTATCCCGCCATGGGATTGAAACCATTCTCTCAAACCCCTTCTACACCGGCATAATCCGGATAAAGGAGACCGGAGATACCTATGACGGCATTCATGAGCCGCTGATATCCACATCTTTGTTTCAGCGGGTTCAGGAAATGAAGGCCGGAAAATGTGGAAAGAAGACCACCCGGCACATGCATACATATCGGGGCTTGTTCAAATGCGGGTTGTGTTCGTTGGCGATGATCGCCGAACGTCAGAAAGGGCATGTGTATTATCGTTGCCACACGCCGGATTGTCCGACCAAGGGCATCCGAGAAGAAACGATCGAACAGGCCGCCCTTGCTGAGTTTGACAGAAGCACCATTCGCCCAAAACCCTTTGCCGAATTGGTTGAAGTGCTGGAGGCTTGGAAAGTTGGCCGGCAAGATCAGCACGACGAAGCTGCGTCGCTCAAGATGCAGCTTGGCAAACTTGAGGCGCGTCTAGATACCTTGATGGACGCGCTGATTGAAGGTCTCATCGACAAAGAGGCCTATTCCAGAAAGAAGGCGGGCCTCAACTTCGATATTCGGCGCATCAAGGAAAGCCAAAAAGACAGTGCCGGAATAGAGGCTGAGCAAATCTATCTTGAGAAATTCCTCGAACTGGTAAAAAACCTTGCCCCGCTTTACCAGATCGCAAATTCGGAGGAAAAACGCCTGTTCGTCAGTTTGGCGACCTCGAACCGCACAGTCGTCTCAAAGTCAGTATATTTTGAGCCATCAAATTGGCTTGGGGCAGCCCAATCTATCTTAGCTGACCCTGTTGGTGCACCATGTCGACCCACTTCTCGAACCTCCCCTGACACACTGTTACGACAACTTGATACTTTGGCTGAAACGCTGCGTGAACCAACGGTCAAGGAGTTGGTGGCTCAGCTGAGCGATATTATGGGCCGGTATAATGGGACCGAGAAGTGAGATCATTGGATGATACGGTGCAGAAAGGTTCAGTCAAACACCCCCTGAGTTGCATTTGCGGCAATCACAAAGCGGTACAGATTTTGGAAAATCGGAACCGACGTTAAGCGGCTAGAAGGCCCGAGGACGTGGTGAATATGTCAAATCGATATGCACGGCGTAGGTTTTCGGTATTGAAAGTAAAAGCCTGTCCCAATTGGGACAGGCCTGCCACTCAAAACAACGCCATCTGCTCCTCATCGGGGTCGCCAATCCCATAGATGTGCCGGGCCATGGCAAGGGTTGTTGCGCCCGAATAGAGTGGTTTCTCTATATGGTGGTTCACAAGATGCCACCCGCCCCAAATCTTCAGGCCGGCCGCCTGACGTGCGACGTCCAGACGGCCCGGCCCGCAACTGCCACCGAAGATTCCGAGGACGTGGCCAAGAGCGGATGTCAGCACTGCGTCCGACATCCCTTTGGCAACCTCTTCCGCATACCATTTGGGTAGAGCGCGTGTGGCAATCCTGAACTCCTCTTCCTTATCGGCTTGGGATAGCGGGCGTAGTTCGCGCACCGTCAATACTCGCTCGCCCGCATGATGGTCAGGACCCGATGGGTGATATCCGGGTTCGCCTTGTCCGGTGAATGTGCGCTCAAGGTCAGATCGAAATAATCAATCTTCCAAAATAGCTTTTCGCCATTGAGGATGATTGCGCCGAAATCATGCTCGCCATGCGGGTCGTTTTCCCCGTTGAACTGGTCAAAATCAGCGACGGCTCGTCTTGCTTTGATCAGGTACTCTTCACCCCTGTTTTTGAGGCCTGCTGTCACCACGACAGTCACATGCTCCCCGTGACCTTGTCTGACGGCATCATTAAGCCGCACGATGCGGTTCAGGCGGAACTCTTTGTCGAGCTTCCAGAAAGGTGCGGCTTCAGACCCGCAGTCATCGCAGACGTAAGTGTCACAGATCGTTTTGAGGGTCCATGTGCGGGTTAGCAGGCTCCAACAGGTCTCACCATCGCGAACGATATGGGTTTGACCACAATCACTGCAGACCGGGTAGACCCCGACAAAACCCTCGATTGTTGCCTCAGCAATTTGTCCCATAATAATCTCCTTCTCGTAGGGTGGCCGCCCGAAACCATTTCAGGCGCACCCCTCGACAGGAGATGTGCGGAACCAAAGATCTGATCTGACCTCAGGATATCAAAGGCCCGACATCCACAAAGTCCCCCTAAGGTGCAGATACGACAACCGCCGGATTGAAACGGGAGGCAGTGTAGTGTGCTAAGCGGGCATACCTCACACTGAAGGCATGACTTGGAACCGAGACAGCGTCACCACAATCGGGACCGCCTACAGTCGCTATGGGAACAGGTCCTTTGGCATCCGCCTCGTGGATCGACTTCAGCATATCTACATCCTGGGTCAGACCGGCACTGGAAAATCCACTTTGTTGGGCAACCTGATGCGCCAGGATCTGCACCAGGGCCACGGGTTTTGCCTGATTGATCCGCACGGCGATCTGGCCCAGCAGATTGCACAAGTTTCACCTCCCGATGCCATCATCTGGAATATTGCCGATCCCGACTGCCCTTTTGGCTACAACCCGATGACACGGGCGTCGGAAAAGTTCCGGCCCCTGATCGCATCTGGCTTGATTGATACGCTTAAAAAGCAATGGGCCGATGCCTGGGGGGCGAGAATGGAGCACCTTTTGCGCTATTCAGTCTTGGCGCTGCTGGATCAGCCAAGGACCGATGTCCGCGACATCATGCGGATGTTTCTAGATGATGGGTTTCGCAAAGAGATCCTGAGGCAAGTTACCGACAAACAGGTTCGCCTCTTCTGGCAGAAGGAATTCCCGGCGATGAATTATAAGAATGCCGCCGATGGCGTGGCCCCAATTGCCAACAAGCTTGGCGCGTTTCTGGCCCATCCTGTGGTGCGTCGCGCTTTATGTGAGCCCGAAACCCCATTGCGGCTGCGCAAGATCATGGATGAGGGGCAAATCCTGATCGTCAATCTCACCAAAGGTCAGCTTGGAAGCGACACTTCAAACGTGCTGGGCGGAATGATAACATCCGGTTTGGCACATGCCGCCTACAGCCGACACAATGTCCCGGAGCCAGAGCGCCGCCCGTTTTTCCTCTACGTTGATGAGTTTCATTCGTTCACCACCGATGCGATGGTCGAAATGTTGTCTGAGCTGCGCAAATACGGCCTGTCGCTCACCCTCGCCAATCAGTATTTCGGGCAGATTGAGGGCGATGTATTGGATTCAATCCTCGGCAATGTCGGCACGGTGATTGCGTTTCGCACCAGCCCGATGGATGCACCACGCCTCACCCGGCACTTTGATGGAGTCGAGCCGCGCGATCTTATCGCGATGCCAAACTATAGGATGATGGTGAGGCTGATGGTCAACGGAGAGCGGTCGAAGGCGTTTACCGCGTGGGGTACTTGAGAAGGGTTGTGCAGGCCGGATCGCACAGCGCCACCATTTGATGGAATGCATTTTAGCTTCTCGATGGTTCGAAGGCCGACTTCAGTTGGAGCGAGCAGTATATGCTTTGAGGGAAGGGGACGTATTGGTCATCGCGGAATTGGATAGGGTGACACCACAATGCTAGCACTGATTGCGAAAACCTGCGACAAGTACCCGGGTGCGATTTGTTTAGAATTCGCAGATAATCGCTTATGTTAGGTCGTCATCGTCGAGAGTTTGTTTACTATTTTCTGCAAGCCGCGCACATATCGGTGGTCAATTTAATCGTTTCGCGGTAGCGAGGTCGCTCGCTACTGCCCTTTCACCTTCACACAGCAGCGTTGCAACCTCAGATCCCAAAGGGAGCTCTGAAACATCTCCGAAATGATGCGCGCAGGGTGCCTGCTTTGTCAAAAATCAACATACTTGGTGTACCGCGCATCTGAAAATGCTTCCATTGTTTTTGGCAGTGAACTTGTTCCAGGGGCATCTACGCCCACAGGAAAGGTGATCCGGTACTCTTGCAGAACCGCAGCCAGTGACACTGGTGTCATTGCGTCGTGATGTTAAAAAACTGTCTGCAGCCCAATGATAGCCACAGACTGTTCTGGGAAAGATTGCCGTACTTTCTGAGCCAAATGCAGACCGTGCAGTACACAACCCGGGCATAACATTTGGAATGCCTCGACAACTACAACAACTTTGCCCAGAAGTGAGGCAAGAGTGATGTCCTGGTCCGTGTTGAACCATCGTGAAACCTGAAGTTCTGGTGTGGTCATCGCACGGCATCCCGATTCCAAAGGTGATCTGCCCGGTCTGCCTGTGGGCACGCTGCTGCGTATCTTGCCAAATCACGCATGTGCACCAGCGGCGCAGCACAGCCATTATCATGTTGTCCCGTTAACGCCTGATGCGCCACTGATGCTGTGGTGCCGCTTTGGCGGCTGGTGAGTGCAAAGGCTGTGACCACCGCTGGCCTCGTTTGATCAGCGGCAGTCCCTAGCCCCTATTCGTCGTAAGCAGCATCAACGATGATCTCGACCTTCAGTTCTGCACGCGCCAGTTTGGCCTCGCCGCAAGCGCGGGCTGGGGCATGACCCGCTGGCACCCAAGCATTCCAAATCTCGTTCAGCCCGTCGAAATCCGCCATATCCGCCAGCCAAATCGTGGCGCGCAGCATCCGTTCGCGGGACGAGCCAGCCTTGATCAGCAGCGCCTCGAGGCGGCTCAGACACTCGATTGTCTGATCTTGTATCGTTGGACCTTCGCCAACTTGTCCTGTGATATAAGCAATACCACGGTGTTTGACGATCTTCGAGGATCGTGCCCCTGTTTCAATACGCTCAATCATATCCGGTCCTTGTTGCTGTTGAATGCCGCGCCTGTGCGCTCAGGCGCTTTTGACCTTGGTGCGGCGCTGATGTCCATAAAAACCTCGTGGGCCAACCCGGACGCAAGCAAGGGATGTCGGTTAAGTCCTTAGATATCCGATTTCAGCCACTTCATGAAAAACTGCGCCATGCAATCAATGCCCGCGACAATCTGGTATATGCTTTGGGAAATGATCATTGAGATCGAAGCCGATAGGGTAGGAAACTGGCCGTGCATAAGGAATTCCTCCGGTTGGTTGTTTGATGAATGTGTCTGCACTTCACTAGCCGTTTGACAGGCCACTCGACAAACTGCGTTTTCTAATCTTATAGTTAAGACAATCTAACATATGTTTCGGACCGAAGGCTTTATGCGCAGGCTACCGCCGCTCAAATCTCTTCAAGCATTTGAAGCCGCCGCCAGATGGTTGAGTTTTTCTAAGGCAGCTGACGAGCTTTTCGTGACCCCTGCAGCCATCAGCCAGCAGATAAAGCAACTTGAAGGCTTTCTTGGCATTCCGCTTTTCCACCGGATGACGCGGTCGGTCCGCCTGACTGAGGAAGCCAAGACAGTGCTGCCACTGGTAACCGAAGGGTTTGACAATCTGGCAGAAGCTGTCGACAGGCTGAAGCTTGAGGAAAAGTCAGGTATTCTGACCGTCAGCACTGTTCCTACATTTGCGGTTAAATGGCTGGTGCATCATCTTACCGGCTTTTCCGAGAAACACCCCGACATTGACGTCCGGCTGGACGCGTCACTAGATACCCGAGATTTTAATCGTGACGGAATTGATGTCAGCATACGCCTTGGGGCGGGTGAGTATCGAGGTCTTCATGTCAGCAAGATTTTTGATGAAGAGGTGAGCCCGGTTTGCAGTCCAAAGCTATTGGAAGGATCATTTCCATTGACTAGCCTGAAAGACCTAAAATCGCATCGTTTGCTACATGTTGATTGGGGATCGCTGACCAGCCAGTCGCCTGATTGGCAGATGTGGGCGCAGGCGGCGGGTTTGGACGACGTTTCAGTCAATCGCGGTCCGCGTTTCACTGTCGAAAACATGGCGATCGAAGCAGCAATCAACGGGGATGGTGTTGCATTGGTCAGCCACTCTGCGGTCGTCGAGGATTTAAAAGCCGGTCGCCTTGTCAGGCCATTTGATTTGACCGTCCAAAGTGATCTTGCCTATTGGCTTGTGTGTCCACATGCGCATTTGCGTAAGGCCAAAGTCAGCGCATTTTGTGATTGGTTGTTGGCAGAAGCAAATCAAACTCCAGTTTGAAGTGTTGGGCTTTGCGAGTGGTCTCACACCAAAGCGCTCTGCTGAAGTTCATGGTATGTTGCGAAGCGGGCCTCTACAAGTTCTAGAAATCGGTGCGCCATTCGAGAAGGCTTTCGAACAGCTGGAAGCAAAAGATCATACCGAAACGGTTGCTGCGGTTGATCAGCCCCACCTAAGTGGTCCAGTTTGAATGTTAGTGCATGATCGGCCTGGGTTCCATCGGAACGATGACCTTGGGGGCCGGTGATCCGGGACGCAGACCGCAAGGGGCTGATGCAGATCAGCAAGGAATTGGGTGATCTGAGCGCGCAGGCGCGTGACGGCAAGCTGAAAGGCCCCGACATGCAGGGCGCGACGTTCACCATTTCGTCGCTTGGCGGCATTGGCGGCACGTCGTTCACCCCAATCGTAAACGCGCCCGAGGCTGCAATTCTGGGCCTCACCCGATCCAAGATGGCCCCGGTCTGGGACGGCGAAGCGTTTCAGCCGCGCAACATGCAGCCCTTGTCACTGGCGTATGATCACCGTGCCATCGATGGCGCGCTGGCCGCACGGTTCTGTGCGACGCTGAAACACCTGCTCGGCGATGTGCGCCGGCTGATGTTGTAAGGGAGCGCTGATCATGGACTTCAAAGTTCCCGATATTGGCGATTTCGACGCAGTGCCGGTTGTTGGCATTCTGGTTTCGGTTGGTGACACCGTCGCTGTCGAAGACCCGTTGGTCGAATTGGAAAGCGACAAGGCGACAATGGAAGTGCCATCCCCGGCAGCGGGTGTGGTCAAGGAAATCAGGGTTGCGATGGGTGACAAGGTTTCTGAGGGCACCGTAATTGTGGTGCTTGAGGGGGCCGAAGCGGCGGAGGCACCAAAGACGGAAGCTGCGGCACCCGCACCTGCGGCGGCCCCGACAGCAACAGCGGCTACAGGCACCGCAACTGGTCCCGGCGATATCCACGCCGAAGTGGTTGTGCTTGGCTCTGGCCCCGGCGGTTACACGGCGGCCTTCCGTGCCGCCGACCTTGGCAAGAATGTCGTGTTGATCGAGAAATACCCGACCCTTGGCGGTGTTTGTTTGAATGTGGGCTGTATCCCGTCCAAGGCGCTGTTGCATGTCGCCAAGGTGTTGACCGAAGCCGATGAAATGTTGGCCCATGGTGTGACATTTGCCAAACCCAAGATTGATCTGGACGCCCTGCGCGGTTGAAAGGACGGGGTTTTGGGGCAGCTTACCGGCGGTCTTGACGGGTTGGCAAAGGCGCGCAAGGTCACGACCGTGCGCGGCACGGGTAAATTCACCGAGCCGAACATGATTGAGGTCACGGGTGATGACGGCACCAAGACGGTCAGCTTTGAACAATGCATCATCGCGGCAGGATCCGAACCGGTTGAATTGCCGTTCATTCCGCATGATGACCCGCGTGTGTTGGACAGCACCGGCGCGCTGGAACTGAGCGATATTCCAAAGCGCATGCTGATTCTTGGCGGCGGTATCATTGGGCTTGAAATGGCCTGTGTCTATGACGCGCTGGGGGCCAGGATCACGGTTGTTGAATTCATGGACCAACTGATGCCGGGCGCGGACAAGGACATGGTGAAACCGCTGCAAACGCGGATTGCCAAACGGTATGAAAATATCTTTCTCAAAACCAAAGTCACCGCGATCGAGGCTCAAAAAAAGGGCCTTAAGGTCACGTTTGAGGACGATAAAGGTGAGACCAGCACCGACACGTTCGACAAGGTTCTGGTATCGGTTGGCAGACGCCCCAATGGCAAGCTGATCAACGCAGAGGCCGCTGGTGTGGCCGTGGATGACCGTGGCTTTATCGCTGTGGACAAGCAGCAACGCACAGGCGTGCCGCATATCTTTGCCATTGGCGATGTGGTCGGTCAGCCGATGCTGGCCCACAAAGCAGTGCACGAAGGCAAGGTCGCCGCAGAAGTCTGTGCCGGTCAAAAGCGCGCCTTTGATGCGCTGTTGATCCCGTCGGTGGCCTATACCGATCCCGAAGTTGCATGGGTGGGTATCACTGAGACTGAAGCCAAGGCCAAGGGTCTGAAGGTCGGCAAGGGGGTCTTTCCCTGGGCTGCATCGGGCCGCGCATTGTCCAACGCGCGCTCTGAAGGCATGACCAAGGTGCTGTTTGATCCGGCAGACGACCGCGTGGTCGGCGCGGCCATCGTTGGCACCAATGCCGGTGATCTGATCGCCGAGGTGGCGCTGACCATCGAGATGGGTTGCGACGCGACTGATCTGGGCCACACGATCCACCCACACCCGACACTGTCAGAAACGGTGAATTTTGCCGCTGAGATGTTTGAAGGCACAATCACTGATTTGATGCCGCCCAAGAAACGGCATTGATTTTTCAGATCATCAAAGTACGGATGAAAAAGCGCGCCTCTGCAGGGCGCGCTTTTCTATTTTGAGATGCTGAATAAGAGAATCATGCCCGGCATCCATCCGGTGAAAACGCCGCAAAATAACGTGAAATATGCTGTCTGTTTGAGGATTGGCATCTGCACGGTGAGCAACAAGAAATACATGAACCACAGCACAGCCCATGCCGCCCAGCACAGGCCGAGCCAAATGAACATAAACCCGGTTCCCTGTGCTAAAGTAGAAGCTGCCATAGGGATGACTGTTATCGCGACGATCAGGCAAAACCAGCCTAGGCCCCGACCATCGCACCCTGTAATTCTATTGTAGGCCACCCAAAGATAGGTGATGGCAAACAAAAGCACCATTGCAGCACTTCGAACATCCCCGACTGCCTGGGCAAAGAGTGCAGCATGTAACGCCACCAGAAATGAAATCCCTGCAACGCAAAGGTTTATTAGGATGATTTCCCGATCGTCGATGCGGCCTCTAAGCCAGAGTCCGTTGAGTATCAGGACCACGCCTACATAGAGCAATGGCAAGCCAAGCATCATGGGCCTTTTTCCAGTAACTTTTGTGCCCCAAGTGGTCTTGGTATAGAAACCGAGGTGCCCGGAGGGTGATTCAAATCTGTCCGTGTCGTTTTTTAGCCGTAGCTAGAGACGTCCGATCCGGCGAGTGCCGCAATATTGAGCAGCCCCCGTGCCGTGACGCCGGGTGTGACGATATGAGCGCGGTTTCCCATCCCCATCAAAATCGGCCCAACCTCTAGCCCGCCCGCAACCGCTTTGAGCAGATTACGTGCGGCCCCTGCGGCATCGGTATTGGCATAGATCAAGACATTTGCTTTTCCTGCGAGGCGATTGCCGGGGAAAAGCCGTTCCCTGAGATCAGGATCAAGCGCCGCATCGGTGTGCATTTCGCCCTCATAATTAAAGTCAAGGTTTTGTGCGTCGAGGATATCCATCGCGGCGCGCATCACCCGGCCAGACGCACATTCGCGGTTGCCGAATTGCGAACCCGAACACAGCGCAATCTGTGGTTTGATCCCAAAGCGGCGCACGTGACGTGCGGCGGAAATAGTGGTTTCCACCAATGTTTCAGGCGTCTGTTCGGTGTTGATATGCGTGTCCGCAATAAACAGCGGCCCAGCGTCGAGGATCATCAGCGACAGGGCTGCAACGGGGTGCAGACCATCCCCGGCCAGCATTTGCTGCACATATTTGAGGTGCCATAAATATTGGCCAAACGTGCCGCAGATCAGGCTGTCCGCGTCGCCGCGCGCCACCATCACGGCGGCAATCGCGGTTGTGTTGGTCCGCAAGACGGCCTTGGCGATATCAGGGGAGACGCCACGACGTTCCATCCTTTGCTGGTAGGTCTGCCAATAGTCGCGATACCGATCATCACTTTCGGGGTTCACAATCTCAAAATCGCGCCCCGGTTTGATCTTGAGGCCCGCGCGGTCGATGCGGGTTTCAATGATTTCAGGACGTCCAATCAGGATGGGTGTGTCCACGCTGTCTTCGATCATGGTTTGGGCGGCGTGAATCACCCGGTTATCCTCACCTTCTGCAAAGACGATTTTGCGCTTGGATTGCCGAGCGGCGGCGAACACCTGACGCATGATCAATGATGATCGGAACACCTGTGCCTCAAGCGTGCGTTTGTAGGCCTCCAGATCAATCGGCTTCTGCGCTACGCCTGACTCCATCGCGGCCTTGGCGACGGCCAGCGCAATTGTCGGCAGCAGGCGTGGATCAAACGGTTTGGGGATCAGGTATTCGGGACCGAAGGTCAGCGTTTCACCTTGATAGACGACGCCCACCTCGGCTGAGGTTGTTGCACGCGCAAGGTACGCGATGGCATCGACGCAGGCCAGCTTCATCTCGTCATTGATATCGCTGGCAGCCACATCAAGCGCACCGCGAAAGATGAACGGGAAACACAGCACATTGTTGACCTGATTGGGAAAGTCAGAGCGGCCTGTGGCCATCATTGCGCCGGGTGATGCGGTGCGCGCATCGTCAGGCTTGATCTCCGGCGTGGGGTTGGCCAGGGCAAAGATGATCGGATTTGGGGCCATGGCACTGACCAGATCAGCGGGCAACAGTCCCGGACCAGATAACCCTAGAAACAGGTCCGCACCCTTGAGTGCTTCATGCAGCGTCAGGTTTTCGTCAGCATTGGCAAAATCCATCTGCTCAGGGCACAGATTGGTGCGTCCTGGATGTAGAACCCCGTCTTTGTCAAACAGCGTGGTGGCCGTGACAGGCACACCCATCTTGCGCAGCATCGTGTGACAGGCGATCCCGGCAGCCCCGGCACCCAATCCAACCACCCGAATGTCCTCGGGCTTTTTCCCCGCAATATGCAGCGCGTTGGTCGCTGCCGCAGCCACCACAATCGCGGTGCCATGCTGATCATCATGGAATACGGGGATGTTCATCCGCTCACGGCAAATCCGCTCAACAATAAAACAATCGGGGGCTTTAATATCCTCCAGATTGACAGCACCAAAGGTTGGCTCAAGCTTGCAGACCAGATCGGCCAACGCATGCGGATCAGGTTCGTTGACTTCGATGTCAAAGCAATCGACGCCTGCAAACTTCTTGAACAGGACCGCTTTGCCCTCCATCACTGGCTTGCTGGCCTGAGCGCCGATGTTGCCCAGACCGAGGACGGCGGTGCCGTTGCTGATTACAGCGACCAGATTACCCTTGGCAGTATAGCGCACTGCGTCCAACGGGTTGGCGGCGATTTGAGTGCAGGCCTCGGCCACACCGGGGGAATAGGCACGCGCCAGATCACGTCCTGTGGCCATCGGTTTTGTTGGCCGTATCTCCAACTTGCCAGGGCGCGGAAACTCATGATAATCCAGCGCGGCTTGCCGTTCCATGTCAGCCGTCGTTGTATCGTGTGGCATATGTATTCTTCCCTTCTAATTCGTGCGTGCGGCAAGTCTGCGCGCCATATCAATCATGCGAGCTGAAAAGCCCCATTCGTTGTCGTACCAACCAAAGACCCGCAGTTGTTTGCTCGCTACCATCTGTGTTTCTGGCAGTGCAAGGATCAGCGAATCTACGCGCGCGCGCATATCACGCGACACGCAATCATCCTGCGTCGCGCCGATGACGCCGCCACGTTTCACGATCGATTCCAAGAACGTGTTTATTGACGGTCCAACAGGTGATGATAGCTGGAGCGTGGCATCAATCGCAGAGACGCTCAGGCTGGGAACACGCACAGCTGCAACGCTTGTCAACTTACCAACCTGCGGCAGCACTTTTAGAAGCTCTTTCATTGCGCTGGTGGTGGTTGGTACCATAGATTCCGCGCCCGCCCGGCTGCGCGCCAGGCTACCGCGCGGCGCGTCAACCAACGGTTGGCTGTTGGTATAGCAATGGATGGTGGTCACATGAGCGCGTTCAATACCCAACTTCAGGTCGATTGCACGCAGCAGTGGTGCGATCGCATTTGTCGTGCAAGACGAATTTGACACGATGCGCGCTTCTCCCAAAGTCTGGTCATTCGCGCCAAGAACAATAGTAGAATCGGCGAATTCTGAGGGACCAGAAATGAGCACCGCCCTCGCCCCTGCATTCAGCCCACGCTCTGCCACGTCGCGAGATTTGATCTGACCGGTGCACTCCAAAACAACATCCGCGCTTGAGAAATAAGCGCTGGACAGAAATGGCGATGAAGAAAATGGAATGAGCCTGTCGCCCACCAGCAATCCTGTCTTATCCGCAACAACATCGCAGGGCAGTGGGCCGAAAGTGCTGTCATATTTGAACAGATACGCGCAAGTTTCACGCGGGGCGATGTCATTGATCAGCACGATATCGATATCGTCATGGCCCGGCTGGGTCAGTATCTGGCGTAGAATAGTCCGCCCGATCCTTCCAAACCCATTGATGACGATCCGCATTTGTCTGTCCTTTGGCACATAGCGCGCGTTAGCGGCCTTTGATGTAATCGAGTACTGCTGCCGCGTTGGCAGCCGGGTCTGTGATGTTTTCGAACAGGTGTTCGATTTTTCCGTCCTGCACGATCAACGTCAGGTGGTGCTGTAAGGTCATGTTCGCAGCTTCAAAAAACGGCAGATTCAGCGCATTCTTTAACTTGAGGTCCGCATCTGACAGGAGGACAAACGGAAGACGATGCCGTTCTATAACTTCGGCCTGATAGGTTGAGGTTTGCGTAGACAGACCAAAGACTTGGGCGACACCCGCGTCCGTCAATTCGGCATGATGATCGCGAAATCCACACGACTGTGGCGTACAACCCTTGGCCCCAGGAATATCGGACCAACCCGCAATGGCATTGCCATCCGGCGGACTGGTGCGGGGGTAGATATAGATGACCGTTAGCCCCACAAGGCCAGACATTGCCACATCACGCCCGTCAGAAGGCAGCAGCGTGACGTCAGGCAGATGTTGCCCAACCAAGGCCTGAGTCATTAGAAATCAACCTCAATTGCGACACCTTTCTTGACGGCCAGATCGACAACGCTTGCCGCCACTGCAAGGTCCTGAAGGCCAACCCCTGTGCCATCGAACAAAGTGATCTCGTCATCTGAAGTGCGGCCCTTATGCGTGCCATTGATCACAGCACCCAACTGGTGCACGTCGCTTTCTTTGATCAGACCTTCGGCAATTGCATGTTGCGCTTCACCGATGCTGATGGATTGCGCCACTTCATCGGTAAACACGGTTGAACGGGCCAACAATGCGGCTTCGACCTCTTGCTTGCCTTTGGTGTCGGTGCCCATGCAGGCGATATGGGTACCAGCGGAAATGTGCTCGGCCATGATGGTGGGCGCGAAGGTGGACGTGATTGAAATAACCGCGTCAGCCTCTGTCATGCCCTCAAGCTCGACCGCTTCAAATGGCAGCCCGGCCTCATTGGCGATTTTCTCGATATTGGGCAGCATTTCAGGGTGATAGTTCCAGCCAATGACTTTCTCGAACTGGCGTTGCTCCAGCGCGGCGCGCAGTTGGAATGTGGCTTGGTGGCCCGCGCCAACCATGCCCATGACCTTTGCGTCTTTGCGTGCCAGATGTTTGATCGACACCGAAGACGCCGCCGCAGTGCGCAAGGCCGTCAGCAGGTTGCCACCGACAATAGCACGGACCATGCCGGTGTCCGGATCAAACAGAAAAATCGTGGACTGGTGGTTGATTGCCCCGTGCTTTTCGAGGTTGTTGGGCCAGTAGCCGCCCGCCTTGAGGCCCAGAGTCATGCCCGCTTTGTCGAACCCGCCTTTGAAGCCATAGAGCGCGTCTTCGTGGCCAATGGCTTCACGGATGACCGGAAAGTTGTACGCATCTTTGGATGCCATCGCGGCAAAAACACTTTCGACGGCATCAAAGGCGGCGTCTCGGGTCATTAGGGCGGCAATCTCGCGTTCGGGGACGATCAACATGGGAGTTCTCCTTTAAATACATGCGCCCGCGCGCGCCGACAGGGAAGGCGGGCGCGCGGGCGTCTTGCACTCCGGCTACCGAAAAGCTGCCGGAGAGATCTGATCAATATGCTTTGCCGCGTGCAGAGACAGGCCAGACGGTTTCGACTTTGCCGTTACGCACGCCGACATACCAATCATGCACGTTACAGGTCGGGTCACAGTGACCGGGTACCAATTTCAGCTTGTCGTTGACCTTGAGCGCGCCGTTTGGATCACCGACAACCCCATGTTCGTCAGAGCACTTGAGGTATTCAACATCTGTGCGACCAAAGACAACTGGCAGACCGCTGTCGACAGATTGAGCCTTTAGGCCCGCGTCAACGATGGCTTTGTCCTTTTTGGAGTGGCTCATTACGGTGGTCAGGATGAACAATGCGTTCTCCCATTCTCCATCGTCGATGCGCTTGCCATTCTCATCCAGAATCCGGCCATAATCCGCGTCCATGAAAGCGTATGATCCACACTGCAACTCATTATAGACGTTGGATGCGCTCTCGAAGTAATACGAGCCGGTTCCGCCACCGCCAACGATGTCACATTCAAGACCGTTGCTTTTCAAGCCGTTCACGGCATCGCCAACTTGGGCGATTGCCGCATCCAGTTTTACCTTGCGATCTGCATAAAGATCCATGTGCTGCATTGCGCCCTGATATGCTTGGATTCCAGCGAATTTTAGGCCTGCCGCACTGTCGATCATCTTCGCAATGTTCACAACGTCTTGCGTTGTGTTTACGCCGCAACGGCCCGCGCCGCAGTCGATCTCAACCAGTGCTTCAATTTGTGTGCCAGCCGCAACAGCGGCTTCTGACAGAGCTTTTACGTTTTCAGGATCGTCCACACAGACCAGAACACGGCAGCCAAACTTTGGCATTTCGGCGAGGCGTTTGATTTTGGCAGGCTCTGTCACCTGATTGGACACCATCACATCTTTGATGCCACCGCGGGCGAAAACCTCGGCCTCGGATACTTTCTGACAGCACACACCGATGGCGGCACCCAGGTCTTGTTGCAGCTTTAACACGTCTACGGATTTGTGCATTTTGCCGTGGGCGCGGTGACGCATCCCATGTGCTTTGGCGTAGTCACCCATCTTTTTGACATTCCGCTCAAGCGCGTCCAGATCAAGGATCAGGCAAGGCGTTTGAATGTCTGCTTCATCCATGCCTGGCTTGGCAGGAATGTCGAAACCGACTTCGAATTCTTCGAGATTTACATGCGTTTTCATAGCTTGGTTTCCCTTTACTTAAGCCAAGGCAGCAGGTCGAGATCGACATTGCCGCCTGTGATGATGATGCCGACTCGCTTGCCAGCGAACCGTTCTTTGTTTTTCAGAATGGTGGCGAGGGGGACCGAAGAACTAGCCTCTGCCACGATACGCAGATGTTTCCAAGTGAGTTTCATCGCATCTATAATTTCTTGCTCGGAGGCAGTGAGTATGTCGCTCACGTGTTTGGACACGAAATGCCAGGTAAGATCCTTCAAAGGTACCAGCAGACCGTCCGCAATCGTCTTGGGCGCGTCGTCCGCGATGATGTAACCTGCCTTGAAGCTGCGGTAGGCGTCGTCGGCCTGTTCTGGCTCTGCTGCGATTATCTGCGTTTCAGGTGCCTGATGTGACAGGGTCAGACAGGTGCCTGAAATCATGCCGCCGCCACCGATGGGGGCCATTACGATTTCGAGGCCATCGGTTTGCTCCATGAATTCACGCGCGCAGGTGCCTTGGCCCGCAATCACGCGCGGATCATTGTAGGGATGCACAAAATCTCCACCCGTGGCGGCCTGAACCTTCGCAAAGGTTTCTTCGCGCGAGGTTGTAGACGGCTCGCATTCGGTGATCTTGCCACCGTATCGCGCCACGGTGTCTTTCTTGGCCTGAGGGGCGGTGCTTGGCATGACTACGTTGCACGGAATACCCCGGCGGCTGGCTGCATAGCTGAGGCAAGACGCGTGGTTGCCCGAAGAATGTGTTGCAACACCCAGTTTTGCCTGCTCGTCGCTAAGCCCGAATACCGCGTTGCTGGCTCCGCGCACCTTGAAGGCACCCGGTGTCTGGAAGTTCTCACATTTGAAGAACAGTTGCGCGCCTGTCAGCTCATTCAAATATTCGGAGGTCCGCACAGGCGTGCGGGAGATATAGTGCTCGATACGCTCATGCGCTTCCAGCATGTCTTGGTAGGTTGGAATATACATCGGTTGCGTCCTTGTTCAGGCGGCGTTCTTGAGTGCTGCAGCAGGGTTTGTGCGGTAGAATTCTTGTGCAGCCGCAACGCCAGAGCCAAGTTTGATGTCCATCCCAAGATCGACCATGCACATCTCAGCTGTGGCCAACCCGCTCAGCATCATCACATCTGTCAGACTACCGAGGTGGCCGATGCGGAACACTTTGCCAGCAACTTCGCCCAGACCCACACCGAATGCCACGCCGTAAACTTCGGCCGCATGGGTGACGATATCTGTCGCGTTGAATCCTTCGGGTGTGCGGATCGCTGACACTGTATCAGAATATACGTCTGGTGAGACGGCACAGAGCTCCAAGCCCCAAGCAGATATTGCATGGCGCACGCCAGTTGCGATCCGAGTATGACGCGCGATCACATTGTCCAGACCTTCGTCCAGCAGCATTTCGAGCGACAGCTTTAGGCCGTTCATCAGGCCCACAGGGGGCGTGTAGGGAAACGCGTTGGCGTCATAGCCTTTCTGCATGTCTTTGATGTCAAAAAAAGTACGTGGCAGATCGGCGGTCTTGGATGCCTCTACAGCCTTGTCCGAGAAGCCAACAATCGCCAGACCCGCAGGCAACATAAAGCCTTTCTGGCTGCCGGTCACGGCAACATCGACGCCCCATTCGTCAAAACGGAAATCCATTGACGCGATCGAGCTGACCCCGTCGACAAACAACAGCGCAGGGTGATTGGTTGCATCCAATGCGGCACGCACGGCGGCGATGTCTGATTTCACGCCAGTCGCTGTTTCATTGTGGGTGGCCAGAACCGCTTTGATCTTATGGCTGGTGTCGCCTTTCAGGATCTCTGCGTATTTGTCAGCGGGAATACCGTGACCCCACGGTGTTTCAACAACCTGTACATCCAACCCATGGCGCTGACACATGTCGATCCAACGGTGGCTGAACATGCCGTTTCGTGCGGCCAGAACTTTGTCGCCTTTGGAAAGGGTGTTCGTCAGCGTTGTTTCCCAACCGCCTGTTCCGGTGGAAGGGAAGATAAATATATGAGCCGTCTCAGACTTCAGAACCTGGCGCACGCCATCAAGGCAAGGGTGCAGAATTTTGCCAAATGTGGGTGAACGGTGGTCAATGGTCGGCATGTAGCAGGCTTGGCGGATTGCCTCAGGCATGTTTGTCGGGCCAGGAATGAAAACGGGGTTCTGGAAGCTCATGATCGTCTCCTTGTGAGTGTTAAGATCAACTTAGAGGTCTGCTTGAACTCAGGATACTTTTTTGAAAACATTTTTCATTTATGAAATGGTTGGAAAAACCTCATATTGTCAGACCCTTATATTTTTCATATAGTGAATAGGTCTTTCGCATAAAATGGAACGCATCTTATGGATTCTCAGAACAGTGCTAAAAAGAGTTCTCGAAAGTCCCGTGGCAGGCCCCGTGACTGGGACGACAAGACTGCCCAGAATACCATAAAATCTCTAGATCGAGCGATGGGGGTTTTTGAGTTCTTGAGCGAGGCACAAGGCAAAGCTCTCTCCACTCTGGCTTCTGATTTAGGAGAGTCCCCCGCAACGGTCTATCGGATCTTAGTCACACTCGAGGGCAGGGGGCTGGTTGAGTTTGATCAGATGGATCAAGTTTGGCATGTTGGACCGCGCGCCTTTATTATTGGCGCTCGATTTCTCAAACGCACCTCACTGGTGGAACGTGCACGCCCGATCATGCGACACCTGATGGAGGCTACAGGAGAGACCGCGAACCTGGGGATTGAGCAGAACGGCTACGTGTTGTTCGTCAGCCAGGTCGAAACCCACGCCAGCATCCGAGCGTTCTTCCCACCAGGGACATTGTCGCGGCTGCATGCGTCGGGCATTGGCAAGGCGCTGCTGGCGCAGATGGACATACCGCGCATCGACAAGCTTTTGTCTGCAGCACCGATGGAACAGTTCACAGAATTTACCCTGACTGACCGTGACGCCTTAATGGCCGACCTGTCCGAGACCCGCGCGCGCGGTTATGCCATCGATGGCGAAGAGCGCAATATCGGCATGCGATGTATCGCGGCCCCGGTTTTTGATATCCACGGCGAGGCGGTGGCAGGCATATCCGTGTCCGGCCCGACATCACGTGTTGGAACAGATCAGATTGCCGAATTTAGCAAGGAGGTCGTGGCCGCCGCACAAGAGTTATCGGCAGCAATTGGCGGCGGTGATGCCAAACGCTAATCCGAAATGGTGCTACAGTTTACCGACAGGACGCAGGGCCATTTGGCGGTTCACGTTTTTGTACAGCAGATAGCGGAAACGCCCCGGCCCGCCCGCATAACAGGCCTGCGGGCAAAACGCGCGAAGCCATATGTAGTCGCCCGCCTCAACCTCAACCCAATCAGCAATCAAACGGTAGGCAGCCTTACCTTCTAAGACATACAGCCCGTGTTCCATCACATGGGTTTCCAGAAACGGGATCACTGCGCCTGGTTCAAACGTCACCACGGTGACATGCATGTCATGGCGCATATCGCCGGGATCAACAAAGCGCGTTGTTGCCCATTTGCCGTCCGTGCCGGGCATCACCGTGGGTGCGATGTCTTGTTCGTTGGCGATGATCACTTCAGGGCAAGCAAGCCCCTCAACGGCCTCATAGGCCTTTCTGATCCAGTGAAACCGGAGCATGTCGTTGCTGCTATTGCGCAGGGTCCACCCTGAATTCGGCGGCAGATATATCCGCCCTGTGCCAGTTCGTGGGTCTTGCCGCCCACGGTGAGGGTTGCGGTGCCTTCGACAACAAACAGCACACCTTGGGCCACCGGATCGGTTTCTGCGCGATCATCTGAACCATATGTCCACACGCAATGTAATCTTACTACTAAACCTGGATCAGCTTTAGCGGTTAATAAGTGGGAATGTTGTTAATGCAACATTCCCCATTTAGGACATTTCCGATTGTTCTATCATTCTGAGAGGTAATTGTCTGACTAAGCTCTAATCTGAGCGTGTTGCTCAATGGTAAAAGGTGGTTGCATTTAATCGTTGTTCCGTATGGCGCACTCTCTACGGACTGCCCGTAGAATTACGGATTGGCGTTTGTTGCTCCACCTGCGATTAGTACGAATGGCAGTATCAAACTCAAACAACATCTGGCGGTATCTGTGGTTTTGGGCCCTTGCGGTAAGTTTAGTGCTTTGCGGATTGGCGTTGTTCGAACGGCAGAGTTTGGTTCGCGAACTGACCGATAAAAGTGTAACGCTACATCGTCTGGCCTCCCAACGCGCGGATCAGCATGATGCCCATTTGACGTCACTGTCTGCAATTTTTGTGGCAGGCGGGGTCAAGCGTCAGGATTTGTTGTTAGATGTGGCAGCAACAATCATGCGGTTTTATCCGCGCATTACATCCGTGAATGTGATCCCGTTCGATCCGTCAGAACCAGTCATTCAAACACTTCCGGGTCTTGCCGCTGAAGAAGCATCGCTAATTGCTGCGATGGCAAGAAGATCAACAGGTGCTTTGCAGATACAGCAAATGCCGACAATGCCAAACCACTATCTGCTCGTAAAACGCACTCCCAACTCTGATGCGGCACGCCACGGATTGGCATTAGCGATTGACGCCGGCGCACTGGTTGCGACCGATGATCCGTTTTGGCAAAAGGCCTCTGTTGCGCTCCGCCTTGTCACACCAGACGGTCAGAATGCGTTGGTTGGTCAACTGTCACTGGACGAGGCGGGGTTCTCAAAGCCACTTGGAAGCGTGTCACAGCCTTTGAATTTTGAAACTTCGCTCGCAATCTCTCTCGCTGATGTCTTGCCATTGGGAAAAGCACTGGCCGCAATTGTGTTGGTCACAGCATTGATTTTTCTATCAGCACATGGCCTCAAGCAACGCGCGCGTGCAAAAGATGCTGAAAGCCGTGCAAAGTTGAGCGCACAAGAAACGCGGTTGGCCCATGCGTCGCGCGTCAATGCCATGGGCGAAATGGCCAGCGGCATGGCGCATGAATTGGCGCAACCGTTAACCGCAATTCTCAGTCAAGCGCAGGCGGGACGGCATTTGGCGCGACGCGGGGACGTTGCGCGTTTGGGCGCTGTTCTGGATGATACGGTGTCTCAGGCGCAACGGGCTGCTGACATCCTCGACCGGCTCAGGCGTTGGAGTAAACCAAACCGTACACCATCAAAATCCTGCCCACTTCATGATGCAGCACAAAGCGTGCAACGCCTATTGGCATTGGAGGCCAAATCCAAAGGAGCGACGATTACGTTGTTGCTGCATGACGGTCCACTCTTTATTGATGCCGACCCTGTTGAGCTGGAGCAGGTTGTCTTCAACCTCGTGCGCAATGCGCTTGATGCCACGGATCGCGCGCGGATCACCATCCGAACAGATGTGGAGGGTCGGATAGCAATCTTGGATGTCACCGACAATGGACCAGGCGTTTCTGATGAAATCATAACACGTATTTTCGAGCCGTTCGTCACGGGCAAGCCGGATGGGACAGGGCTTGGACTGGCGCTATGTCAGCGTTTGATCGAAGAAATGAACGGCGAGATTGCGCTATTAAGCGATGCGGCAGAGACAACGTTCCGACTATCTCTGCCAATTTCGACCAAGATGGTGACGTCATGAGCAACAACGTTTACCTGGTTGATGATGATGAGGCCGTCCGCAGCGCGCTGACTCTTCTGCTCGAAACCGTTGGGCTAGATGTGCGGAGCTTTGCCTCTCCCGAAGTTTTCTTAAATCAAGCCGCGGGTCTCGTGCCGGGGTGTCTCATCCTTGATATTCGGATGCCCGCAATCTCAGGCCTAAAGCTTCAGGAGAAATTGAACGATAGAGGCATTTCTTGGCCCACCGTCGTCATTAGCGGGCATGGAGATATTGAGGCGTGCCGGCGGGCGTTTCGCAATGGTGCGATCGATTTCCTCAGCAAACCCGTTGACGAACAAGATTTGATCGATGCGATCCAAAAAGGACATTTGGAACTCGAGGCACAACAGCAGATTTCAGCAGAACGTGCTGAGGCCTTGGCTTTGGTCAAGCACCTCTCTGTTCGTGAACAAGAAGTCCTGGAGATGATCGCGAAGGGTCTGACCACGAAGCAGATCGCTGAGGCGCTAAGCCTGTCTCCGCGCACGGTCGAAAGCCACCGCGCCGCCATCGCCGCCAAGGCGGGCACGTCTTCGGCGGCTGAACTCACGCGGTATTGGCTGGACGCACGGGCAGGTCAGTAGAACTACGGACACCTTTGCGGAGGCTACGAATGTTGCAACCTACTGGCTCTCTTTAGACAGGGTCTATCAGTCAAACAAAAGGAAATACCCGATGATCCGCACATTCACCCTTGCCGCCGCACTTGTTACCCCTGTCGCTACTTTTGCACAGGATTTGCCAACGGCACCTTACCTTCCCCTCAAAATGGCAACGCAAGCGGCTGAAGCCGCTGTCGAAGCTTGCTCTGCTGAGGGCCATAACGTCAGCGTTGCGATTGTCGCCCGCAGTGGCGTGACCAAAGCTATACTGCGTGCCGACAACGCAGGCCCACACACCGTTGGCTCAAGCACTGGTAAAGCATTTACTTCCGCAAGCATGGGCCGTGACACAACCGTTTTGGCAGGGTTCATTGGAGCGAAACCAGAAAACGACGGACTACGCGATATGGACAGCCGTCTTGTTATCCAAGCTGGCGGTTTGCCTATCAAGATTGGTGGCGCATTGGTCGGTGGCATCGGTGTCGGCGGTGCGCCATCGGGTGCGATTGACGAGACCTGCGCCCGTGCAGGTCTTGACGCGATCGGTGCTGAGTAAACTAAGAATGACCTGCCCCTTACCAAGGGGTGGGTCGCTGCATTTGAAAGGTGAATACCATGCTTCGTTCTTTGATCATCGCTGCTTCAGTCGCGTTCTGTGGCACGGCCCACTCCCAAACCGCCCCGTCGGCATCCGACATTGCCTCCTACTCCGGGCTTCATCGTGCGGCCCACGAAGGACAGGTAGACGAGATCAATCGCTTAATAGCAGCAGGGGCCGACCTGAACGCCCGTGATCGCGTGGGGCGAACTCCAGTGCATGTCGCTGCTTTTGCCTCGCATGATGACGCCATCGCGGCGCTTGCCAAGGGTGGTGCGGACATGAACGCGTTGGAAAACCGCGTCTACGATGTATTGACAATCGCCGCAGTCGCCAATGACCCTGAGCTGGTCTCTTTGGCCTTGGATCTCGGCAACAAGCCAGACCTGATCACAAGTATTTACGACGGCACCGCGCTGATTGCTGCGGCACACTTGGGTCATCATGACGTCGTGGCCCGGCTTGTCGCGGGTGGCGCGCCGCTGGACCACGTCAATAACCTTGCCTGGACAGCGTTGATCGAAGCGGTGGTTCTGGGCGATGGCGGGCCAGATCACATCAAAACAGTCCAAATCCTTGTTGAAGCCGGTGCGGATAAAACCATCGGTGATCGTGACGGCGTAACCCCACTCCAGCATGCAACTGCACGTGGTTACACAGATATAACGATGCTTTTGAGATAACCTTTGGCCCTATTTGACGACGCAACTGGCCCGTCGCAGACACCCATCGGTAACATCTTTCGAGAAGCCAAAGCAGCCGTTCGCCGCTCACGCCCCAATAGTGTACTGGAGGCTGCCGCATTGCATCCCTGCCGATGGAGGCGCTTCCATCTAGGGTATAGGGCAGATTTCTCTATCCACTTCTGATTACAATCTCGTCAAACATGAAATTCAATATATGAATAGCTTAGCTCTGGATCACGCGGCAGAGTTCGCGGCATTCTCCAAGCCGCGCAAAACCGCGTCTCCAGTTCGTTCAAGATGTACGCGCCATACACTAAAAGCGGCTTTCGGATTTCGAGAGCGTAGCGCTTCCATCAATAAGTCATGCTCGTTCATAGCTTCTTGCCATCGGACTTGATCCAAAATCGCCAGATAACGCCCACGGCTTGCTCGCAACATAAGGCGTTTGTGTGTGATGTTAATCACTTCACTTCCAGACAGTTCGACAATTGTCTCGTGAATGTCTGAATTCAACAGAAAATATGCATCTCTCTCGCCAGCATCATAGTGACGTTTCATACGACTATGCTTCGTTTCTAGCTTCTTGAGATCACTATCTGATATCTGTTTTGCCGTATTTTCTGCAGCCAGCGCCTCAATGACCGCGATGACATCGAAAAGTTCTTTTACTTCTTGTGGCTCGAGCGGCTTGACGCGTGCACCGCGGTGGACTGGGCTATCGACCAGACCGTCGAGCGTGAGGGTTTTGATAGCCTCACGGATCGGAGTTCTAGATACCCCAAGGATTTCACTCAGTTCCTTTTCTATCAACCTTTCGCCTGTCTTTAGCTCGCCGGTGACAATCATTTCACGCAATGCGTCAACAACATGATCATGAAGTGAAGCCTTGAGTATTCGTTGTTTACCATTTGATTTTACTGTCATTTAGCTTGTCTCATCGACTGTGACCCATATCTATTTCCTCTTTGAACCCACGCTACACTGGACGGGGCAGGATAGTCTATTCTTTACATGTTGCATATTGCATGCAATCATACGATCACGAATCCTCATGCCCGCTGATACCAGCGGCATCTGAAAATCAGAATGGGGACCGAAGAAGTTCCATCTGTCTGAATTAGAATCAAAACCAACGCGGGATATTCAAATGATCAATCTTTCGAAACTTATGTCTATCGCGATCCTAACAGGGTCACTTGGAGTAGGCGGGACGGTGTATGCAGATACCATTCGCCTAAGCACAACAGTTGCCGACACATCGAACTGGGTCGCAGCGGCCAATAAATTTAAAGAGCTCGTTGAGGAGCGCAGCGACGGTGCACACACAGTCGAGGTTTATCCAAGCGGAGTACTCGTGGGCGGAAACGACCGTGTCGAGCTAGAAATGGCGCAGGCCGGAGCTGTGGACATCATCATGAAATCCACACCTTGGCTCAGCCAGATCAATGGCGATTTCATGGTCGTCTCAATGCCTTGGATCTTTCCCGACGCCGAAACTGCAATGGCAGTAATGGACGGTGCTGTCGGTCAACGCTTATCAGCAAACCTGAAGGCGACCGGCATTGAACCGCTTGGCTGGGGATCTGGCAGTTTCTTCCAGCTCTACACGAACCCTGGACCCATCAATACCGTCGAGGACATAAAAGGCGTAAAGATCCGCACACCGGGTCTGGACCTCTATTTAGACTCTTGGTCAGCTCTTGGTTCGATCCCTGTGGCAATGAGCTTTGCCGAAGTGTTCACAGCACTTCAGGCCGGAGCAATCGATGGTGGAATTTCACCAATTCCGCTGATTTATGCTTCGCGGTTCTTTGAAGTAAGCAAGAACATCGCCGAAATCAACTTTTCATTCGAAGCGATTGGCATGCTTGGCAGTACAGCCGCATTAGCACGCTTTTCGGCTGAAGATCAGGATCTGATCCGGAAGGCTGGTTATGATGCCATGGTCTACCAACGCGAACTGGCAGCAAGTCAAGAAGCCGAACTAGCGGACAAAATGCGGGCTGACGGCGTAACCATCCAAACGCCGTCACCTGAAGCTCTGGCCGAATTTAAGGCCCTTGTTGCACCGGTCTACGACGACTTCCGTGCCAAGATCGGCGAAGAACTCGTCTCGGAAGTAGAGGCCGAAGTGGCCAAACTCTCCAACTGACGAACCTTGGTGCCGCAGCGAACCTCCCTCGTTGCGGCACCATTTTTAAAGCAAAGGATCACGCCATGCCACCTCTACTAGTCGCCCTGGACACTTGGTTGGACCGCATTGAGAAGTTTATCGTGGTTTTTCTGATCGGTGGTATCGTGCTGTTAGTCTTTTCCGGGGCTCTTTCCCGATATGTTTTCAGCTATTCGATCGCTTGGTCTGAAGAGCTGGCGCGGTTCTTTTTTCTCTGGGGCGCGCTGTTCGGAGCCGCTGCAGCCTGCAAATATGGCCAGCATGGCGGTATCCCGCTGCTGGTCGACAAGTTTCCACCGGCGGCACAACGCTGGGTCGAACGGCTGGTACTTGTCGGGATGCTGGGGTTTCTAGGCTTTCTCGCTTGGCAAAGCTTTGGCACGACCAGCAAGGCACTTTCGTCTGGCCAAATAAGCATGACCACAAAAATTCCGATATGGGCGGTGAACATGGGCATGGCCATCGCGTTTTCCCTGGCGCTGTTGCGGACAATACAAGGCTACTTTTTGGGCGCGTTCCGCATCGACAAGCCCGTGGTCGAATAGCGCAATAGCTGACTCCCGCTGAAAATAGGATCAATCTCATGGATTTTCTGACCAACCCGGCCGTCATCGGCCTATTCCTTTTCTTCGGACTTCTAGCACTGAACTTTCCAGTCTTTGCCGCCATCGGATGGGCTGCACTCGCAGCTTTCGTAGTGTTCGAAGCAGGCCCGTTGAGTGTGATGCCCTACATTTTCTCGGGCTCTCTCGACAGTTTTCCTCTATTGGCAACACCACTTTTCATTGTGGCTGGCAACATGATCACGCGCACTGGTATCGCGACCAAGTTGGTACGTGTGGCAGAATTGATCGTAGGGCCATTACCGGGGGGCTTGGCTCTTACTGTGTTGGTTACCGGAGCGGTGCTCGCGTCGATGTCCGGTTCCAATATCGCAACTGTCGCCGCGTTGAGCTTTCTTGTTAAACCCATGGCCGAACGCGGCTATCCTCGCGGCTTTGCCGTGGCCTGCGTTGCGGCAGGTTGCACCTTTGGCGTAGTCATTCCGCCAAGCATCGGCTTCATCATCTATGGTGTCGTTACGGAAACTTCGATCCCAAAGCTCTTCGCGGCTGGCGTTGGCCCGGGGATGGTGATGCTGACGATACTTGGTGCTTATGTCTTGTTTATTTCGTGGCTTCGCGGCTATGCAGGCGTCGCAAACGAAGCGCGAACAGTGGCAAATTTTTTTGATGCCGTGAAAGACGCTTTCTGGGGCTTGATGGCACCAGTGATCATTCTGGGCGGCATTTACACTGGCATTTTCACGGCGACCGAAGCAGCAGCTGTGGCTGTGGTCTATCTGTTTATCATTGACCGATTGGTCTATCACTCGATCAAGATTTCGGATTTGCCCGATGTCCTGTTCGACAGCGGGCGGACCATTGGGGTGATTGCCCTGATCATTGCGACGTCGGCTGTCTACGGTTGGATTATGCAGACCCAAGGCTTGGCTGGACGGCTAAACGAGACGGTCATGTGGTTGTCGGGCGGTAACCCGGTGCTGATTCTGCTCTGCTTCAATATCATCCTATTAGTAGTAGGGGCATTTCTCGAGCCCATAGCAGCGATGTACCTGCTGGTGCCGCTCTTTAAGCCTACGCTAGAGATGATCGGGTTCGATCTAGTACATTTCGGCGCGGTCCTTACCGTGAATCTGTCAATGGCGCATCTGACGCCGCCTGTCGGCGTCGGGTTATATTTGGCGGCTCAGCTGGGAGGAGTGCCGTTTGCAAAAGCTGCGCGCTACGCCATCCCATTTGTCATTTTGGAATTCCTAATCGTTCTGATCGTTACCTACGTCAAACCGATTGCGATGTTCCTGCCTTCACTCATGTAATTCAGAACGAGAGTTTCAATGCGCATATTGTTAATCAATCCAAATACGACACAAGAACTGACCGACAGGCTTGAAGCCGCCGCACGTGGCGTCATGTCGGAAGGCACGGAACTTGTCGCGGTGACTGCGCCAACTGGTGTCCCCTACATTTCTACGCGGGCAGAAGCGCAGATTGGAGGCGTTCAGGTATTGGAAATTTTGGCAGAGCGTCATCAGGACTTTGATGCCGCAATTGTCGCTGCTTTCGGTGATCCCGGGCTAGGAGCGGCACGGGAATTGTTCGACATTCCCGTCGTCGGTCTGGCTGAGGCGGGGATGTTAACAGCATGCATGCTAGGGGGTAAGTTCTCCATCGTCACTTTTGCGCAAGCTTTGGGGCCATGGTACCATGAATGCGTTGCGTGGCATGGATTGCAGGGACGCTGTGCCGGAGTCTATATGCTGAACGGAGCCTTTTCTTCGATCAATGCGGTGCAGGACGAAAAAGCCGATCTTTTGGTTGATCTGGCCAGACAGGCCATTGATGCCGGCGATACTGATACAGTTGTGCTGGCCGGGGCACCTCTTGCGGGATTGGCAACTCGAGTGCGCGACCAGATTCCTGTACCCATAATTGATTGCGCCGAAGCCGCAATGAAGCAGGCCGAGGCATTGGCTGCACTGCGCCCACGAGGGGCCGAGGCGGGCA
This sequence comes from Sulfitobacter sp. SK011, assembly GCF_003352065.1. Classification (NCBI taxonomy): domain Bacteria; kingdom Pseudomonadati; phylum Pseudomonadota; class Alphaproteobacteria; order Rhodobacterales; family Roseobacteraceae; genus Sulfitobacter; species Sulfitobacter sp. SK011. The sequence goes on along the minus strand of NZ_CP025803.1, from coordinate 4,108,483 downwards.
GCTTCAAACGGCCAGCGGGGAAACCGTCCTTCGGTCTGGCAACAGCGTTGGCGGCACGAATTGGAGGAGAATGATGTGGTTGAAATGAGCACAATGTGGAAATTGGGCATTACTGATCTTGCAGCCGCCTTTCGCGCAGGCAGTGCGGATCCTGTCTCGGTCGCCGCCGAGTATCGCGCACGGATTACAAGAATTGACCCAGAACTCAACTGCTATGTGGCACTTAATCCTAACCTCGAGAAGGAAGCCGCTGAGAGTGCTGCGCGTTTCCAAAAAAGTGTGCCTCGCTCGGCTTTAGAAGGCGTACCGATTGCGGTCAAAGACAACCTTGTGGTGAGCGGAATGCCCGCAAGCTGGGGGAGCGCGGTTTTTGCCGACCGAGGCAACTGCGAGACTGATGAGCTGCCAATTGCACGGTTGCGCGCCGCTGGAGCGATAATTTTAGGAAAGACTAATACGCCAGAATTCGCCGTTGAAGGGTATACCAACAACCGGCTGTTCGGCACCACTGGAAATGCGTGGAACTCCAAACTCACTCCCGGCGGATCATCTGGTGGATCTGTTTCAGCAGTGGCCGCAGGGATGGCGGCGGCGGCCATCGGAACTGATGGTGGCGGATCGATACGACGTCCGGCTGGATATACAGGGCTCTGTGGCCTGAAGCCTACGATTGGTGCCGTGCCGCGTTCGGGCGGGTTGCCACAAGTGCTGCTGGATTTCGAAGTCGCTGGTGGTATGGCCCGCAGCGCAGCTGATCTTCGACTTCTGCATGATGTCATGGCAGGTCCGGACCGCGCTGACCCGATGTCGCGCCGCCGCGCTGAACCGCCAATGCCGCGAGAAAATCTGCGCGTACTTTACGTACCATTGTTGGGTGAGAACCCCTGCGATCCGGGCATCCTGTCGCGCTGTGCCGATGCTGTCGATGTCCTGCGAAAAATGGGGCACACGGTGACCGAGGGCCACATTCCTTTTGAGCTGGATGCGCTAAATGCGTTCTGGTCCAAATTCGGGCAGGTCGGGCTGGCAAGTATGCGGGATGCGATTCCAGAAATGGCGACAAAGGCCTCGCAGAAGTACCTTGATATGGCGGATCAGGGAGCCGCCGTGCCGGCTTCTGAGTTTTATGGCGCGCTTGATCAAGTGCGCGAGCTTCGCGCCGCCGCTTCGATCTTTTTTGCCGATTGGGATGCCATTATGATTCCGTCTGCGGCTGCGCAGCCTTGGGCTGCCGATCAACCCTATCCGCTAACGATCGACGGCCAGGAGGTTGGCCCGCGCGGCCACGCCATCTATACAGGTTGGGTCAATGCCGCTGGTTTGCCTGCCATAAATCTACCGGCTCAACGCCATGACGACGGGATGCCGGTCGGGTTTCAGCTGATTGGTGATATGTTTGCCGAGGATCTGCTGCTTGGGTTGGGTGCTGATTATGAAGCCCTGAACGGCGGATGGGTTTGGCCGGAGTGGCTGACCAATGACTAATCCAATCTCAACGGAAGTTGCCCGCGCGTTTTTGTCTGTAAGGCAGGGCGCAAAAAGTCTGTCACGCGAATGGGCGGCAGACAAAGCGTTGACGCCATCCCAAGCTTATGAGGTCCAGTCGCTGGTGGCCGCAGAACTTGGTCCTGTTGGTGGCTTCAAGTTCGCGCAACGCTCCGGACAACCTGCGATCATGGCACCAATTCAGCGCGCCGATATTCTAGTATCCGGTGCAAAATTTCCTGCATCGGGTTCGCCTGTCGGTATTGAACTTGAGGTTGGCTTTCGTCTGAATGCTGCACTACCATCGATTGATGCACCAGATTTTAAGGAGCTTCTGCGCGCGTGCGTCAGCCCTGTGGCTGTAATCGAAACAGTGCAAACTCGCCTCGCTGATCTGGACACCGTGCCGGCAGTTCTGAAACTCGCTGATCACCAAACGAACGGCGGGCTGATCGTGGGCGATCCTGCCAAGGTTTGGGACGGATCACCGTTTGGAACCGTTGATGCATATTTGACGTTTGACGATGAGGTGGTGCTAGATGGCAGAACTAACTTGCCGTTCGGCCCCGCCTTTGATTGCCTTGTCGCGCTTGCTCGGATGGTGGGTGATCATTGTGGTGGGCTAAATGCAGGCCACATAGTCATCACTGGTTCACTGAACGGGTTGCCTTGGCTGCCCCCCGGCACCAGAGTACGGGGAAGCATCGAAGGTATCGGATCTGTCGCTGTCGACTTGGAATAGATTTAGCGCGGAATTCCTGGCATGCCACATTCCAAAAACACTCCGCGACCAGGCTGCGACTGCAATTGTGCGTCCCGCACCACGATATCACCTCTTGAAATGACGGTCTCTGGCCAGCCGGTGATCTTGCGGCCTTCGTAGGGCGTGTAGTCGACATTGTGGTGCAAAATATCGTTAGTGATCGTCACCTCTCGCGATGGGTCCCAAATAACAATGTCTGCATCTGAACCTATAGCGATGGTACCCTTGCGCGGGTAAAGCCCGTATAGCTTGGCCGCATTGGTTGCAGTAAGTTCGACAAAGCGGTTAAGCGAAATACGTCCCTTACCAACCCCTTCCGAGAACAGCAAAGGCATGCGAGTTTCAACGCCGGGTATGCCATTTGGCACATGTACGAACGAGGCATCCGTGCCGTGCGCTTTCTTCCCCTTGGGACCATCGTACCGGAATGGTGCGTGATCAGATGAGAATATCTGAAACGTTCCGTTTTTCAGACCACGCCAGACATGTTCCTGATTGGCCGCATCACGCGGCGGTGGGGAACAGATATGCTTGGCTCCCTCAAAGCCGTCCAAGTCGAGGTTGGCGGCGGTTAGAAACAGGTATTGCGGACAGGTTTCAGCATAGATTGATAAACCTTTAGTCTGTGCAGCCGCGATCTGCTCCATTGCTTCCTGCCCCGAGACATGCACCACCAGCAGCGGCACGTCGACAATCTCGGCCAGCGAAATCGCCCGGTGCGTGGCCTCACGCTCGGCAATGGCCGGACGCGCATCGGCATGATATTTAGGCGCGGTTTTTCCAGCGAGTTCCAGTTTTTCGGTCAGCCAGGCAATGGCATCAGAGTTTTCAGCGTGCACCATCGTCATGGCCCCTTCGCGGCGCGCAAGCGCTAGGACGTCAAGGATTTGGCGATCATGGAGTTTGAGATCGTCATAAGTAGTGTAGATCTTGAAAGAGGTATAACCGTCGCGGATCAACGCAGGCAGCTCTTGACCAAGCACCTGTTCCGTGGGGTCAGTCACGATCAGGTGGAAAGCATAGTCGATCACAGGCTTGCCAGCGGCGCGGGCATGATAATCGTCGACCGCCGCGCGCAGGGACTGGCCCTTTTGTTGACAGGCAAATGGAATAACCGTGGTTGTGCCGCCAAAGGCAGCTGAACGGGTGCCTGAGGCAAAGTCATCGGCCATCTCGGAGCCGTCCGACATGGGCTGATCAAAATGACAATGAGCATCGATACCGCCGGGTAAAATCAGCTTGCCTGTGGCGTCTATTTCGTCGGCGCCAGCTCTAAGGTGCTGGCCAAGTGTTACGATGCGACCACCAGAGATACCTATATCGGCGGTGAAGTCGTCGCTGGCGGTAGCGATGCGCCCATTGCGGATCACTAGGTCAAAGTCAGTCATGGTAGGCTCCGAGTTGATGAAGGACGGCGCAGTGACACGCCATCCAATTTTCTGTGGGGCAGGGGGTTACGGCCCATACATCGTTTGTGGCAGCCAGGTCACGATTGCGGGGAAGGCGATCAGCAGACCGGTGAACGCGATCATTATGATCACATATGGGAAGGCACCACGAACAACATCCATGAAGGGCCCATTATCACCGCGAACGCCGTGTACCACGTATAGATTCATGCCCACAGGGGGAGTGATCATGCCAAGTTCGCACATCAAAATGATGAAAATACCAAACCACAATGGATCAACCCCGGCAGCGACGACAACCGGCACCGCAATAGGGATGGTCAGAACCATCATCGAAAGGACGTCCATGAACATGCCCAGGATGATATAAAACACGATCAGGATGATCAGCAGCACGGTCGTTGAAATGCCAAGTGACGTCACATATTCAGTCATTGTTTGTGCGACACCAGTCAGCGACAGTGTCACATTAAGAATGAACGCCGCCAAAATGATCATGAGTACCATGCCTGTAGTTTTTGCCGTGTTCATGAAGCAACGGTTGAAGAAATCGAGGCTTAGATGTCCGTCCAGCCCCGCCATGATCAATGCTGCAACCACACCAAGGGCTGCTGATTCCGTGGGAGTGGCGATCCCGGCGTAGATTGAGCCCATGACGATACCAAAGATAATCGCTGGTGGGATCAAGGCGGTGAGGGCACGCAGTTTGACACCAATGGGAATGATATTGGTCGCAGGCTGGTGATCGGACAAGTTGCTGATCGCGATATAGATCATGAAGCATGCTGTTAGCAGCAGGCCGGGAATGATGCCTGCAATGAAAAGCTGGCCGATCGATGTTTCTGACATTGAGCCGTAGATCAGCATGTTAACACTCGGTGGAATTAGAATACCGAGGGTACCACCTGCAGCAATTGAACCCAATGACTTGGCCTGGTCATAGCCACGTTCGTTCAACGCAGGTGTGGCAACCGTTCCGATGGTTGCCGCGGTTGCAACTGAAGAACCGGACGTCGCCGCAAACAGTGCACAGCAACCGATGTTAGTATGAAGCAATCCACCCGGCAGCCTGTCCAGCCAGATTGCCAACGCACCGTACATTCGATCCGCCATGCCAGATCGCAACATGACCTCGCCCAAAAGAATGAAGAGGGGAATCGCAGTCAACAGGTTCTCGTTCATCACTGACCACATAACTGGGCCGGTGCTGTCCAGCAGGGGCCAGCCAAACGTTAGCACGCCCCCAAAAGCTCCCATAATTGCCATGATGACGGCGATAGGAAGGCCCAGCATCATGATTGCGAGCATGACAAGAAAGGAGAGAAAAATTACGGTAACAGTCATGGCTCAATTCCTCGCCTTGAGATCGTCGAGCTCTTCTTTGAGTTCTTCCATCACGCTTTTTGTATGATATTCGTCGTTCAGCCTATCTATTTCTCCGGAAAACAGCAGACGTGTTGCCGCGATGGCAGTCCAAACACTTATGCCAGTGAAAATCAGCATTGCTCCGTACCAAACACTTTGCGGCCAAATCATCGGTGTTGCCCATGCGGTCGGTGCGACGCTCCCGTATTCAACTGTGTCACGAACCACAAGCCAGCAATAGCGGGCTAAGAATAGGCCAAAAATGGCTAGCGAGACATAGGCAACCCAGTTCAGAAACGCCTGCAGGCGAGGACTGAATCTACCATGCAATAGATCGATGCGAATATGTCCGCGCTCGATCAATGCCACTGAGAAACTAAGCGCGCCGCCAACCGCAAGTACGTAGCCGCCCAATTCGTCGGCCCCCTGGAAAGAATAATTGAAGATCTTTCGGCTGACAGTTTCCAGAGCGACAAAGCCAGACAGCGCGACCAGCAGGATGCCAAAAAGCCAACTGACAATATGTGAGAACGTGTTCATTTTATTCCTCCCCGAGGGTGAGACGTGCGGCGGGTAATCCCGCCGCACGTCAGAGTGATTTTTAGGGTTTCATACCGAAGCGTGGTCCAACTGTTTCAAGCCAGGATGAAGAACATGTTGGGTTTTTTTCGTCACAGATTGCCTTCCAGGCCGGGAAAGACAGGTCTTTCACTGCGCCTTGAACCGTAGCGATATCCTCGTCCGACACTGGCACATTGACGAGATTATAGGGCTTGTTCAGCTCGCAAGGGGTCTCACCTACATTGCAGCGCATTGAATCGTCGAACAACTCTTCAGAGTATTCCCAGATGTCGTCGATATGGGCGTCAAAGGCGGCTTGGATTTTCCCCTGATCCTCTGCGGAAAACTTATTCCAGGCATCGAGGTTCATACCATAGCCTTGAATCGCGACCTGAAAGGCCACCGGTAGTACGTGAGTAGTTACTTCAGGCCACGCGGCAGAGTTCGCTGAACTGGGCCCAGTAATCGCGCAATCAACAACGCCGCGCGCCAGCGACTGGTGTACATCTGCAAAGCCGATCGGCACTGGGGTGCCACCAAGCGTCTCGATAAAGTTGGCCAGATTCTGATCGTAGGTACGCACTTTCAGGCCGCTGACATCTTTCAGGCTTTCAATCGGGTGGTTGCAGAACAGAACCTGCGGCCCAAACGGCCAAAGACCTAAGAGTTTAGTATTGAATTGTGCCTGCAACCGCGCATCGACAGCGGGTGAAAACGCTTTAATGGTTTTCCGGCCTTCTTCAAAGGTTGGGTTTTGCCCTACGAGATCGAGTCCTAGAAGGATTGGTTCGTCGCGGCTGACCTGCTGATTGCGCAGCGAAATAATGTCAAACAGCCCACTTTTCAGGATGCGAAGCTCTTCGGCACCTTTGATGCCGGTTTGGTCCAAAGTCTGGAAACTCACGGCGATATCAAGGCCAGTGCGCTCGGCAAATTCAGCAAAAAACGGACCCTCTAGATTTTTCTGGATCAATCCGGTTGCGCCGGGCTGACCGAGAGCCTTAAGATTGGTGGTTTCAGCCACTGCCGGTATGGCCGTCATGGCGACGCCAATCAGCGCCCCAAAACAGGTATTTCTCAGGTTAGTGCTAAGCATAGAATTCTCCTTGGTTGCAGACAAAATTTAGCTGTTCCGCCGAGAGCCTTCTCTCGGCGGTGGTGGTCTTTTCGTTCGTGTTTAGGATTAAATCGCGGTGCGGGACTGCTCTTCAATCAGGGTCTGACGCAGAACCGCGCCGGTACGGGTTACATGACGATGCACCAATGCACCGGCGGAAACGGCATCGCGCCGCTCGATAGCTTCCATGAAACTCTCGTGTTCAATCATCGCTTCATCCCAGCGCGCACGCGAAAACAATGCTACGTAGCGTCCGCGTCGCGCCCGGGCCATCAATGTGAAATGAGTCTCTCTAAGCACTGAACTAGCAGATTTTTCGACCAAAAAACTGTGGATCTCAAAATCTGCCTGAAAACACTCTCGTAGTTCATCTCGCCGATAGAGATGTAACATTCGGTCATGCATTCGTCGTAGTCGTGCGCGGTCGGTGATGCTCATGCGCTCAACTGCTAACGTCACTGCCAACCGCTCCAAGTCTGAAACAACTTCGAACAAATCAGTAACCTCGTGCGCTGTCATCACGGTCACATACACACCTCGGCCGGGCCGTACCCACAGCAAGTTTTCAGCCTCTAGCAGCTTAAAGGCTTCGCGAAGCGGCGTACGGGATATCCGAAACGCATCACAGTATTCGGCTTCGTCCAAGCGATCACCTGGTGCAAGATCGCCTCCAATTATCGCTTCCCGAAGTGCATGAGCAGCTTCTAGATGCAAGGACGTCTTACGTATGGGGCGTGAATCAAATGCGGTCATGTGGCTCTCCTATAAGGATCATCCGCCGAAACGAGTAAAAAGTAAACAATAAGTAATTGTTATAAAACATACCATTAGATCATTATTGCATGCAATATAACAATCATATAGCATTCAAAATTGAAGCGATTCCATTGAAATGAAAGGGCAGAAAGTGACAAACAGAACACTAATAGGAGTTCTAACTCCATCATCAAACACTGTGTTGGAGCCGTTGACGTCAGCGATGCTTGCAGGGGTGGAAAACGTCTCGGCGCATTTCGGTCGGTTTCGGGTGACCGAAATATCAACCAGCGAAAACTCCGACGCTCAGTTTCGATTGGAACCGCAGCTCGCCGCTGCCGATCTTTTAGCCGACGCACATGTAGACGCTATCGTCTGGAGTGGGACGTCAGCTAGCTGGCTGGGCTTTGACAAGGATCTTGACATGTGCCGCGCCATTGAGGACCGAACCGGGATCAAGGCAGGATCGGCGGTTCTGGCTATTAACGAATTGTTCGCGGGGATTGAGGCACGAACCTTCGGCCTTGTCAGCCCTTATGTAGGGGAAATTCAGGATATGATCGTAGAGAACTACGCCACTGCCGGGCTGAACTGCGTTGCTGAAAGGCACCTGAACGAAACAGTAAATTTCAACTTTTCCAATTTTTCTGAAGCCGAAATAGAAACGATGATCCGGGAGGTGGCAGAGGCCAAGCCCGATGCCATTACCGTGATGTGTACCAACATGCGCGGGGCGCGGATCGTACCGCAACTGGAACAAGAGCTTGGCATTCCAATTTTTGATTCAACCGCTGCTGCTCTGTGGTCAGGCATGCGCCTTTCAGGATCGGATCCGGCAGCTGTCAATGGTTGGGGCCGGGTCTTTGATCTTTAGCTTGATGAAGTGATCGGTCGAGTACAGAACTGGCGCATCGTTGCAGCACCTCACTTACAAGCTGCGAAACCTTCGGCAATACGCGAGCCGAACTTACGACCAGCGAAATTGTTTGTGCTGCGGCTGTAGCGTCCGCAAGCGGAATAAAGATCAATTTTCCGGTCGCAACTTCGTTGGCAACATCGAATTCGGAAGTGATGGCGACGTGTTGACCTCGGCGCACCATCTGTTTGAGCAGCTGCAGCGAGTTTGTCGAGACTGGTTGGCGGCTTTCGTGAATAAACCATTCATGGTCTGCCTCAATGAGTTGTCGGATCAGTAAGGCTTGGCTTTGCAGAACAAAAGGATACTCAGTAACTTGCTGGAGCGAGACCAGAGTTTCGTTTGCTAGTGGATGTGTAGGTGAAACAGCACAGCCGAGTGGCAAAGATTCCGACCAGAGCGTTCGGATGTTTCGGTGGGATTTGACGTTGAAGGCGAACGCGATATCCACGGCCCCTAGGTTCAGGGCACGCACCGCATCTGTTGGCGTCATCACATCAATTTCGAGCTGAACAAGTGGAAAATCATTCTCCACCTCTTCGATGAACCCAGGCAAAAGCCCATTGACGAGGCTGTCCATTACAGCAATCCGGACATGCCCTAGATCGATACCTTGCATCTGCTGAATTTCGCTCCAAAGATCGTTCTCATCATTTCGCCATCTGCGCGCGAGTACCACCAACATATCGCCAGCCTTAGTTAACGTCATACCCGAAGGGTGCCGGTCGAAAAGCCGCATGTCGGCTGCTTCTTCAAGCAGTAAAACTTGCCGGTCTATGGCAGATGCGGAGATTCCTAGGCTTCGGGAAGCACCTTGAATGGAGCCGTTTACAGCAACAGCATCCAGATACAGCAGGGATCTTGGCAACAAATTCAAGGGCATCAGTCTGGACTCCATTTCTGATCAGTACGCTTTCTAAGAGCATACACAAAATTAGAACGACAGGATGAGTTTATTGCGATTTTGTTACACGTGACGCTGCTTTAGCCTTTGGGAGAATCAGCTAGGGATTAAGATGGTATGGCGCTCGACCTGCAGGAAATAAATGAGGCGGACGAAGCTGAGTTCGTCGTTCTGGCTGAGTTTCTTGTAGAGAATTCACCTTGGGTGCTGACCAAAATTGCGCGGCATCGGCCCTTCGTTTCGGCAAGCGCACTTTGCGATGCGATTGAAACGGAAATCCGCGTGGCAAGCTCCGCTGATCAACTTCGCTTGTTTCTTGCACATCCCGAACTGGCCGGTGCCGAAGCGCAGGCTGGGACAATGACCACCGAATCTACCGGCGAGCAGGGACGGTTAGGGCTGACCTCGCTTAGCGCGGCAGAACATTCACGTCTAAAAAGTTTCAACGCAGAATATCTTGATCGTTTTGGATTTCCCTTCATCGTCGCATTGCGGCACCAAACTGATCGCGCTGCTGTGTTCGAGCTATTCGAGCGGCGACTGCGAAATACAGTAGATGAGGAAATACAAAACACCATCAGCGAAATAATGCACGTTGTCCGGGGCCGTGCTGACCGGATCAAGTTTAACCGCAACTGAGACTTCTGAAATAAAGCCTAATCGCATTCGTGACTAGGTGCACAACCAATAATCACTGGGAGAACGACAATGAACAAGATCAATATCGCTTTAGCGTCAATAGCGATCTCGCTGACCGCAGTCAGCGCGTCCGCCGAAAAGATCCGCGTAGCGGGGAACTTTGCCAATGAGCATTCGTCTAGTCTGGCGATGCAGGTATTCAAAGATGAGGTCACCAGCCTTACCAATGGTGAGCTTGAAGTCGATATCTTCCCTGCACAACAACTTGGTGGAGCCGCCGAAAACGTTCAGGCTGTGAAGCTTGGAGCAGTCGAATTAATCTGGGTCGGCACCGCGTATCTGACGCGCACGGTTCCGGAACTCGAAGTGATTGGCTTGCCATTTCAATTCCCGGATCGCGAAACAGCTTTCAAGGTTGTCGACGGACCGGTGGGTGCAAAACTGGACGAGTATTTGGCCAAAGAGTCGCTAGTTTCGCTTGGCTACATGGAGCTTGGCTTTCGCCAATTAACCAACAATGTCCGTCCGATCGAAGCGGCCGCCGATATCGACGGGCTGAAAATCCGGTTGCAACCGAACGAAACTCACTTGGCGACCTTCCGTGCTTTGGGCGCAAACCCAGTGGCGATGGATGTTAAGGAACTGTATTCTGCTTTGGAACAGGGCGTAATCGACGGTCAGGAGAACCCTTTCGCGATCATACACGTGGCGCGTTATCCCGAAGTGCAGAAATACGTGTCCAACACTGGCCATTTCTTTGACTTCATTTCAGTTGTTGCCAACACTGACCGCCTTGCAAAGCTGAGCCCGGAGCATCAGGAAGCCGTCCGCTCAGCGATGGATACTGCGGTTGCATTCCAACGTGAGCTTGCTGCCAAGCAAGACGGTGAGGCGCTTGAAAAACTGACCGCCGAGGGCATGACCTACACCGCTGTCTCTCCTGAATTTGCAGCTGAACTTCGCGAAAAGACGTCCAGTGTCGCAGCTTCTGTCCGTGAAAAAATCGATGCCGACCTGTTTTCCCTAGTCGAAGCGGAAACAGCCAAGGCAATGAACTAGGCCGGTAGATAGGACAGGGGAAACTCATGGAACGCCTGTTGAACACCATACTATCGCGCGTCGATTTCGTCGCGCGATATGTATTGCTCGGATGCATGAGCGTCATGATCGCTGTTGTCGCAAGTCAGGTTTTCATACGCTACGTGCTGAACAGCTCAATCGATTGGGCCGACGAAGTGTCTCGCCTTGCCTTTATCTGGTCGATCTTCATCGCCATTCCCTTGGGCATACGCGAGGGTGCCCATGTGGGCATTGACATTCTGACCACAAGGCTACCGTCCGCGCTGGCGCGGCACGTCAACCGGGCCATGCTAACACTGGCTTTCGTACTGATGTGCGTGGTGACTTACCAATCCGCGATCGTGGCGTATCAGACTTGGTCTGAGAGGTTGGGTGCGATCAATATTTCGTCCAGCTATTTCTTTGTAGCTATCATTATTGGCTCCGCTCACGCGGCGCTGCACCTCCTTCACCTCGTGCTGCATCCGTTGGATGCGCGCGGTCCCGACTATCCCATTGATTAAAGGCACGAAAATATGAGCCTTATTGTCATCGTGCTATTCTTGCTGTTTGCCGCCTTTGGCATGCCACTGGCATTTTCACTCGGCGTCTCTGCTCTGGGGGGGCTGATCCTTTCGGGGTTCGATTTAAGCATTCTACCGCCCCGGATCATGAATTCAGTTAACTCGTTTCCACTGATGTCGATCCCACTTTTCATGGTGACTGGTGAATTGATGCTCAAGGCTGGCATCATGGAACGACTGGTGGATTTCGCCAACGCCTTCGTTGGCCGAATGCGCGGCGGACTGGCGCAGGTGGCTCTGTTGTCGGGTGCTGGTCTCGCCTCTGTCTCGGGGGCTGCCGTGGCCGATGCCAGCGCGCTGTCTGCCACGCTGGTTCCATCGTTGAAAAAACAATATGGGCTTGGTTTTTCAACTGGTATTGTTGCCGCTGCCGCAAACCTCGGCCCGATCATCCCGCCATCGGGTGCCATGATCGTTTACGCATTTATGGCTGGATCAAGCGTCTCGGTAGGCGGGATGTTTATGTCGGGTGTCATCCCAGGCCTGATACTGGTCTGTGTACTGATGGCCCTTGTATGGTTGATTTCGTATATGCGCGACTACCCGTTGGTTGGCGAAGACGTGAGCATTGGCAACATCTTTTTCCAACTGCGCCGATCCTTCGTCGTCTTCATGATGCCAGTCGTTGTTATAGGCGGTATCGTCGGTGGTGCGTTCACACCAACAGAAGGAGCCGCCGTAGGTGTAGTATATGCTTTGCTGTTGGGCTTTTTCGTCACTCGCAAACTACAGGTCCGCGACTTGCCGGAGGTACTACTTCAGGCAGCCAAGACATCAGCCATCGTTGGCGCGATGATTGCCTATGCCTCCACAGTGACCTTTCTGTTCACTATCGACCTTTTGCCAATGAAGCTGGCGAGCCTTATGAACAACCTTACCGACAGCCCACTTATCTTCTTGGTTCTTGTTGCGGTGATGCTGATCGTTGTGGGGATGTTTCTAGAATCGAACGCCGCTTATATTATGTTGGTCCCATTGTTTCACCCAATCGCAATCTCCTACGGCATCGACCCGTTGCATTTTGGCTTTCTATTCGTATTCAACCTTGTGATCGGCATGCTAACGCCACCCGTAGGGGTCGTTCTATTTGTGGTCTGCGGGATTACCGGCGTAAAAATGGGCGAACTGGTGCGCGAAAGCTGGCCGTTCATCATCGCGATGTATGTGCTGCTAATCGTCTGTATGTTTGTACCTGGCATCGTGACTTGGTTGCCCCATTCATTAGGGTATTGAGCAGCCCTCTTGCCCAGAGGTTTTGAACATCTTCGTCGTCTCTTTACTTGTAACAAAAAACCACGTCAGAGGAGGACAATCGAAATTAAAATCTCACAACTCGACCGCCGAGGCTTCTTTGCCCGATTAGGCATTGGTGCAGCCGGGCTAGTGGCCTTCAAGGCAGTGACCGGGCACGCCCCATTTGCATCAAAAGCCTATGCCGCGAGCGATGCTACTGGTGGGCAGTTGACACTTCATGCAATCGACACCTATTTCGGCCAGACGCGTGCCGACCTGAAAATCGACCTATCGATCCAGAACAACTCAGGCGAATACGAACTGATCAAGAGCGTCATGACTGTAGAACGCGGGCGCACTGAAAATCCTGTTCTGGAGCCAAGTGAGCTGAAAAACGGTCGGTATGAACTTTTGCTGCATCTGGATGAATACTTTGGTCGATTGGCCTCGGATATCCCAAGCCCTCCGTTTCTGGGAAAGGTTCCGATCCGATTTGGCGTTTATGATGCATCGCAAAACTTCCATGTCCCGATTCTCTTCAGCCCGTGGAATTACTCCTACTACCGTGGAAGCTGAGCACCTGCGGGATCGAAAAACAATGAAAGGAACAACCAATGGCTGGCACTACAACCCACGTTCTCGATAACGAAACCGGAAACCCAGGTGCAGGTATGCGCATTGATTTCTCGGTTTTTGAAGATGGAGCATATCGGCTCGTAAAAACTGTGCACACCAATGATGAAGGTCGCACCGAAGGGATGATCCTTACGCCTGAGGAGACGAAGGTCGGGCAATATGAACTGTTGTTCCACGTTGATGATTACTACCGTGCCAAAGGCACTGATCTGCCTGACCCGCCTTTTATGGAAAAAGTACCGGTGCGCTTTTCAGTTTTCGACACTCAACGGCATTTTCACGTCCCTATGCTGTGTACGCCGTGGACCTGCACAACCTATCGTGGCAGCTGATCTTGTCTCTTGTTGGCAGCATATGCGTTCCATTTTTTTGCTACCGCCCCAAATGAGCACGCGCTTGAGGAAGAACTGCCAGAACTGAACTGCGACGACTATCCAAACGCACGGCAATCGAGGGAATGATGATAACACCAGATCTTTTTGCCGAACTTCTGACGCGCGCGATTGCAACAGCGGTAATTGTCGTCGGCATCACGATTACTGTGGAACGTGTTGGACCGGCCATCGGCGGCGCGCTTGGGGGCCTGCCAATCGTGATTGGACCTGGGTTTTATTTTCTCATTCAAGAGCAGAGCACAACGTTCACGATCAGCGCGGCGACATCGTCCCTAATCGCCCTGACCGCATCGCAAGCTTTCCTGATCGGCTATGTCGCGATTGCCCGGCGCTCACAGGCGGCGATTGTTATCGCAAGTCTTTGCTGGCTTCTGGCAGCGCTGATTCTGGCCGACGTCCCTCAGTCACCTTGGATCGGCCTCGTCCTGTTTCTTACAGCGACTGGAACCGCCAGGTTTGTGGCGAACCGTTTTCAACGCCCATATACCAGAACACATGCACGCGGGGGTCTAACCGCTTTGCTTGCAAGGGGTGTCGCCGCTGGGCTTCTGGTCGCGTTCGTGACCGTAGCTGCGGAAAAGCTCGGGCCGGTCTCGGCGGGATTCCTGATGACCTATCCAATCGCCATGACCGTCATTGCAATCACGGTCCATCAACGATCCGGGGCGGATGTCGTAATCGCCACCTTGCGATCAATCATGTACGGTATCGGAAGCCTTGCGGCCTTCACATTCACCCTAGCCGTCACGCTGGTGCCCTTCGGATCGGTTTGGACCTTTGTTGCATCCCTTGTCGCGGGCGTTGCCGTGACGTTCAGCTTGACCTTGCGGTCAGCTCGGTTGATTTGATCGGCGCGATAATGACCAATCGTGTTCATCCGGAATGTGCAGTGCGGTTGGCACGCGTGATCATAAAATAAGATGAAAGACCAGCGCCTTTGCTGGGCGCTTTGACTTCATTGTCTACTCAAATGCCCCATCCAAGTTTCTGCCCCTAATCTACTTATCTTATTGTCTTTGATCTAAAGATGCCGCTCCACGTCCATATCTTTAGAGCGTTTCAAGCATCTACAATAGCTCTCTCGACCAAGGAAATTCCGGTATTTTCGCTTGCATAAGCACCTATCTTAGATGTTTTCAAACCAACGCTGACAAGTGCTTCCGCCATAGCAACGGCACTACTAATCCCATCTATGACGGGCACACCAAACTTGGCTGTTAAGCTGTCCGTAAAACTTGCCATACCTGAACAACCAAGCACAATTGCTTCTGCTCCATCATTTTTTAACGCGCCTGAAATTTCAGCCTCAATTCTGGCACGGGCGGCGTCAGGATCGGATTCAAGAGCAAGCACAGGTACTTCAGAAGCGCGAATACTTGAGCAGCGCGTTACCAGCCCATATTTTGCAAGGTTGTCAGTGATGCCCACGATAGATCGCGAGAGCGTTGTGACGACGGAAAAACGGCATGCGATCATACTGGCGGCATGGAATGAAGATTCTCCGATGCCAATGACCGGACCGTCCATGATGCAGCGTAGTGCGTCCAGACCTGTATCATCAAAACAGGCCACAACAGTCGCGTCAGCATCTTTATGCTGATCAGCGATGGTCAAGATTCCGTCGAGACTACGCGCGATGTCCAAGAATCCCTGGATACTGGCGGGACCACTGTCGGGCTGAACAGTTACAACACGCGTTTCAGGTCGTGAAATGCGCTGCGCGACGTCATCAATCGCCTGCGTCATGCTTGCAGTTGTATTGGGGTTAATGACGAGTAGTTTCATTGCGCCTCCTTTCCGCCAATTGCGCGGTTTGCGCGCCAGAGCAATTGTGGTTCTGCCAATAAGTGGGCGAGGCCTGCGTCTTGGATAGCGCGGTCTGACGCTTCGGCTGCCTCATCCAGAACGGTAGCGGGGTCAAGGGTTTGCGAGACGCGTCCACGCAACACTAACTGACCATCGACTATGACGGTATCAACGTCAGCGGCAGTCGCAAAATGAGTCAGTTTGTGCAGGGGCATACTGGGCGGGTAGAGGTGTGGCTTGCGCAAATCGACAAACACCACATCGGCCTTCTTGCCGATTTCTAGTGATCCAATTTCTTGATCCATTCCAAGCGCGCGGGCTGCGTCGATTGTCGCCATTTCCAGCACCTTACCGGGTGGCATCCAACTGGGGTCAGCGAAATGGCGGCGGTGATAGTGCATGCATTGGGCCATATGTCTGAACATGTCATACCCCCGGTCTGGCGCTGCGGCGTCTGATCCAAGAGCGACGTTTACGCCCTCACCGATAAGTTCTGGTACGGGGCAACGGCCCAATATTGACATGATGGCACTGGGGTTGTGGACAATATGCGCTCCGGTTCTTTTCAGTGCTGTGATGTCAGCTTCAGTCAAATCCACCGAATGGGACAACAGCGCATGGGGCCCAAGGACTCCCAGCCCCTCTGTGTAAGCAATGGTACCGTCGCGGTGCCCGTCTTGGGTAAACAGAGCACTATTCCGCAAGCAAAGATCGGCGACAGCTTCTGACATCTTTCGGATTTCGGGCTCAGGCACGGATTCACGCTCAGGCCGAGCATAGACCGGCATGATGGCACAAATGCCCGTCCGTGCAGTCAGCATGCCATTGCGGCGCACCATCAGGTCTTCGCTAACCTCCATCTGACGAGCAAAGCTGATGGTGGTATCGTTACCTTCTGGCCCACGGTATGCGCGCGGAAAGGGTGGGCGGCCCGGCCCCACGGCCAACATAGTGCGCAGACCACTTTCGCGCGTCACGTCACAGTGGGCATCGCCAAACGCAGGATCGTCGGTGCGGTAAATATCCGCGCCGCCGCCCAAGAGTGTCAGGCAGGTCGTAACGCCAGACATCAGCCGTTCCAACTGTGTTAATCGCGCTTCAGCTTGCCAAAAAGAAACGTCGGAGTGGCGGGAATAGATTGCTTCGCAGGCACCAAACCAAGCGTCAATATCGCAAGGGGCCAAGGACCGAACCAGCCCGTGACCGGCGTGGGAGTGGCAGTCAATCAACCCCGGTATCGCGGCCATCCCACGTGCATCAATGATCTCGGTGGCCGTGTCTGCTAACGCAGCCAGCTCTGCATCCGTACCAAGTGCCGTGATACGGTCTGCGGTGATCGCAAGGGTACCATCCTCGATTACGCGACGATCAGGATCGACGGTGACGAGCGTGGCGTGACGGATAAGTATGTCGGTCATTGTGCCGCACTCCGAATGGGAAAGCTGGGGGCGAAAATCGCGTCGACGGGCGGATGGCCAAAGGTTCGGTCTGGATATTGCGCCTTCATTCCATCAAACTGCGCCTGTGCCTGTTCGCGCATCGCCGAATGATCCACACCAGAAATTTCACCGTCTCGCATTACGATGCGTCCGTCGATCACGACGGTGTGCACGTCCCTTCCTGATCCGTTGAGCAGGATCGTCTGGATCGGGTCGATAATCTGGCCCATGGCCGGATCATCCAGCGCAATCACGGTCATATCCGCTCGCGCACCCGCCGAGAGATGCCCCAGATCATCGCGGCCAAGTGCGCGCGCACCACCCAGTGTGGCTGCAGTGTAGAGGTCGGCAGACGATACGTCAGCACCATCCCCTGCCAATCGCGCTGTTATTAGGCCAACCTGCATATTTGCGATCATGTCGGGTGGATGCGTGTCTGTTCCCATGCCGATTGTGATGCCCCGATCTCTGTAGCGCGCATAGCTCTGCAAGCTGCTGCCACCCCGCGCCATCACCAAAGGGCAGTGGGCAAGTGCTGCACCGCTATCTGCAAGAATATCAAGGTCAGGGGCGTTGTGCGTGATGCCATTTGCACCGGAGATATATGTCAGATGGGGAAGAATGGCGCGCGGGCTAAGAAAACCGAGGCTGTCCAGCAATTGCGGTGGGCTGATCCCGTGCATCTCGACAACGCTGTTGTATTCGAAGGCCGACTGGCAGCAATGCAGCCGCACAGGCACGTCCAATTCGCGCACAACCTTTGCTGTCTCTCTGAGCAGTCCAGCGGTGCAGGTTTCGATGCGGTCAGGGGCAAGCATCGTGCGAACCAACCCGTCCGACGTGTTCTCGAATGTCTCGCAAAAACGGCGCGCTTCTGCCAATCCTGCCAAGCCGCGGGCTTCGTCAAAGTGAAAGGCGATGTCGCCTGCGCCTTTGACGTAGGTATTGCCGCTGCGATAGGCGGGACCAAGATAGACGCGCAGGCCAAGGTCGGCCGCTGCTTCGGCGGCACCTGTAAATTCGTCCCATGTCTCGCCCCATTCGCGATAGAACAAGGAGGCGATAGGCAGTGCCGTTGTGATGCCGTTGGCGATCAGTCGAGTAAAGGCATAGCGTTTCTGCCATCGCAATTCCTCGGACGTGTACATTTCGCGCGGACCAGCCTGCATGTAGCTTTTCGGCCAAATACGCCCTTTTTGCCATGCGGGTTGATTGTCCAGCCCCAGCACGGTGGTATCGAGATCAGACAGCGCATCAAGGTCGATGAACCCTGGTCCGATCAGGGCCGCGCCGTAGTCGATACGTTGCGACACCTCGCCTGGAAAGCCATGTCCAACAAAGAGGATCTCGCCATCTTCAAAAACGACTTCGCCCCGGGGCAGCAGCACATGCGCACCCTTTTCATGGCCGACGACCCAATCTGCGGTCATCAAGGTGCGGCCCGTTTCACGCTTGCTCATCATGGCGACTCCGTCAAAGCGGTGCCGTCACGTGCCACCACGCGGCCTTCCTTGAGCACCAGCCGTCGCGGGGGATGCGAGACTACTGCGTGGGTCACGCTTTCGGCGTCCACCAGCACAAGATCGGCGATGCAGCCTGTTTCGATCCCGTAATCCTTCAATGCCATGACGTGAGCACCGCCATAGGTGCAACACCACAGCGCATGTTCGACATCCGGATCGGCGCGAAGATTGTTACGTAGGCCTAGCAGCATGGCGCGTTCCAACATGTCTGCATTGCCGTATGGCCCCCATGTGTCACGAATGCCGTCTGACCCTGCGCAAAGCGTCACGCCAGCCGTACGTAAGTCTTCGGCCAGTGGCACCGGACGGGACGGGGTGGCAACGGTGGCAATGTGAATACGGGCGTCAGCGAGGCGTGCAACCAGTGCGCGGGCGCGATCACGGTCGGGCATGCCAAGACAAAACGCATGACTGATTGTCACATGGCCCTGCATCCCGTGCGCCAGCGTGCGATCAAGGATCATCTCCATGCTGAAGGCACCCAGTTCACCGGGTTCGTGCAGGTGTATGTCAATCGGCTTGCCATATTTTTCGGCCAACGCAAAAACGGCATCGAGTTGCCCCTTTGGGTCTGCATCAATCCCGCAGGGATCCAGCCCGCCAACGACGTCAGCCCCTATCTGCATTGCCTGCTCCATGAGGTCCAGCGTGCCTGGGCGGCTCATCAAACCTGACTGGGGAAATGCGACTGTTTCAATCTCTATTTGACCGGACAACAATTCGGCGGTTTGCAATACGCCTTCCAGACCCGAAATACCCACTTCGGTATCAATGTCCACGTGACTGCGGATCGCTGTGGAGCCATGACCTAGTGACAAAAGCGCTTGGCGCATGGACTGGCGATGGGGCTCGATATTCCATTCCTTGCGCAATCTGCGCTCGGTGTCGATTTTGTCACGCAGGTTGGGTCCCGCCTGATGTTCTCGCCACCCCATACCCCAAAGGGATTTGTCGAGATGGGTATGTGCCTCAACCAGCCCTGGCAACAGGATTGCGCCGCCGCCATCCTCAACCGCAACTGTAGTGGACTGATTGGGCGCGATGGTGGCGATCCGACCGTTTTCGATCAGAACATCAATGACGGCACCACCCCAGGGGCGGACATTGCGCAGCAAGAGTGGATCGGTTTTCATTTTCTCAACTCCCGGTCTTAAGTTCTTCGGAGGCTTTGAGCACAAATTGCCTGTCGCAGACGACATAGTTGTCCGCATGCAAACGGGCGACAGGCTGGTAAGCTTCAGGGCGGACATATCGCCCCTGATCATCAAGACATTCGTTGCGGACATGCATCTGGATAACCTCGCCAAGCACAATGGCGCGACGTGGATAATCGATGATCTGACTGAGACGGCATTCCATCGCTGCGGGTGCCTCGGCAACGCGAGAAGGGGCAACTTTCAGAGAAGGCGCATGGGTCAGCCCGGTCAGGGCAACCTCGTCTACCGCGTCAGGAAAGCCGATGCCGCAATCCACCATGGCCTGTGCCAGTGGCATGTCGCAAAGGCTGATAACAAATTCACCATCGCGACGGATATTGCGCAGTGTCTCTTTTTCGGTCCCGTCAGGTTTCGCCTGCATGCCCAGAATGACGATCGGGGGATCCTGAGAGAAGACGTTAAAAAAGCTCATTGGGGCCGCGTTGGGTGTGCCGGTCGCCCCCCGGGTAGAAACCAAGGCGATCGGGCGCGGAGCCACGAAGCTGCATAAAAGACGGTAGCGGTCTTCTGGTGCAAGTTGTTCGAAGTCGAAGTCCATCAAGCGCTGCCTCGCGTTGGTTCGGGCATTGTGGATGATTTGTTTCCATACACATCGGTGACAGCGTGACAGGCGACCACCCGACCGTTACCGCGCTGTATCGTTACGGGCGACGTGGCGCGGCATATATCGGTTGCCAAAGGACAGCGGGGGTTGAACGAACAGCCCGCAGGTGGGTTGATGGGATTTGGCACTTCACCAGTGACGGCAACGCGGTCACGACGGTTCATTGTAATGTCGGGCACCGTATCCATCAGCAATTTGGTATAGGGGTGTTCGGGCGAGGAGAAAATCTGGTCTGCCGGACCCGCCTCAACCAACCGGCCGAGATACATCACGCCCACATAATCTGACATGAAATCTACGACGGCCAAATCATGACTGATGAACAGATACGTCAGGCCCAGTTCATCTTGCAAATCGCGCATCAGATTGAGAATTTGTGATTGTACAGACACGTCCAAGGCAGATGTCGGTTCATCACATACCAGAAAATCCGGCTTGGAAGAGATGGCCCGGGCAATCGAGATACGTTGACGCTGGCCGCCTGAAAACTCATGGGGAAACTTTTCACCGTCTTGCGCAGAAAGGCCGACCAATTCCAGCAGGCGGCCAACCTCGGCGCGCTCCTCAGGGCGGCTTGAGATGATCCCAAAACTACGCAGGGGTTCGGCTATTATGTCTCGTACGCGCCAGCGTGGATTGAGGCTGGCGTAGGGATCTTGAAAGATCATCTGGATGCGGCGGCGGTACACGCCGCGATCTGCGGCCTTTAGGTCGGTCAGATCTTTTCCGTCAAAGCGGATCGTGCCCGCCGTTGACCGATGCAGGCCTACGACTAACTTGGCCACTGTGGATTTACCACAGCCACTTTCACCAACAAGACTGAAGGTCTTTCCGCGTGGAATTTCGATATTCAGCCCGTCGACTGCACGCAAATGGCGGGTCTGCGCACGCTCAATGATCCGGTTAAGCCAGGGGGCCGACAGATCGAACGTCTTGCCGACGTTTTCTACCGACAGCAGAGGTTTGTCTATTTCTTGAATGGCGTTCATGCCAGTTCCTCCTGAAACAGGTGACAGGCGACCTGTCCATCACCGACGGGCTGTGATTTGGGCTTTTGTCGGCGGCAGATATCCATCGCGTTGGGGCAACGCGGATTGAAGGCGCAGCCATCTGGTAGGGCCGTCAAACGCGGCATTGCCCCTTCGATCTGCGTCAGGCGGTGCGCATTGCTGCCGATGCGCGGGATGGATTGCATGAGGCCCGCTGTATAGGGATGCCGGGGATCTTTAACGACCCTTTCCACGGGTCCGATTTCGACCACGCGGCCTGAATACATTACCGCAACACGGTCGGCCGTTTCAGCAATTACACCCATGTCATGCGTTACAAGGATTACGGCTGCGCCATGATCGCGGCACATTTTGCGCAGCAATTCAAGAATTTGAGATTGGATGGACACATCAAGCGCCGTTGTGGGTTCATCCGCGATCACCAGCGCCGGATTTGCGCAAAGGGCGAGAGCGATCACCACGCGCTGACGCATGCCGCCTGAAAACTCGTGTGGGTATTGATCCACCCGGGCTTCAGGTGCAGGGATACCGACCTCGGCCAACAGGTCGATGGCACGGGTCCGTGCGGCGTCGCGGCTCAACGGCAGATGGGTTCGGATCGTCTGGATCAACTGCTTTCCCACGGTCATCAGCGGGTTCAGGCTGGTCAACGGGTCTTGGAAGATTGCACCAATCTTGCGCCCTCGCAGGCACCGCATGTCATCCTTGCTGAGGGTATCGATCCGCTGGCCTTCAAAGTGAATTTCACCGCGATCAATGCGGCCGGGGCGTTCCAGCAGTCCGGTAATGGCTGTCCCGGTCAGGGACTTTCCGGCACCGCTTTCGCCTACCATGCCAAGGATCTCGCCAGGTGCCAGATCAAAAGTAATGCCGTCAACCGCACGCAACGGACCGTGGCGTGTATCAAAGCAAATTGACAGATCACGCACGCTCAAAAGTGGTTCGGTACCTCTGGTCACAGTCATTTCGTGGCTCCTTATCAGCGTAGTTTCGGGTTCAGAGCGTCGCGCAGCCAGTCACCCAACAGATTGACCGCCAGCACAAGCACTACGAGCGTCAATGAGGGGAAAATCACGACCCACCAAACGCCAGAGAAGAGATATTCGTTGCCAACCCGGATCAGTGTTCCGAGCGAAGGGTTGGTCGGAGGCATGCCGACCCCGAGGAAGGACAATGTCGCCTCGATCAAGATCGCCATCGCAAGGTTGATGGTGGCGATTACCAGAACAGGACCCATTACGTTGGGGAGTATATGACTGAACATGATCGCGAAGGGTCGCCGTCCCACTAGCTGTGCCGCGTAGACATATTCGCGCTTGCGTTCGACCATGGTGGAGCTGCGCACTGTGCGAGCGTATTGAACCCATGTTGTGATGGTGATTGCGAAAACCAGTACGACCAATGCGGCACTGTCGTGCATTTCACGCGGCAGGGCACCTCTGGCAATACCGCTGATCAATAAAGCAACAAGGATCGTTGGGAAGCTCAGCATGACATCGGCAATGCGCATGAAAAACGCATCAATTGCACCACCGAAATATCCGCTGACTAAGCCGATGATGATGCCGATCACCATGGCGAACGCCACGCTAACAAAGCCTACAAAAAGCGAGATGCGAGAGCCGTAGAGGATGGCGGACAAGACATCGCGCCCCTGATTGTCGGTGCCCAAAACAAAGCGAGGATCGCCGCCCTCAACCCAGACCGGAGGCAGCTCACTGTCCCAGAGGCTTAATGTGGTCACATCGAATGGCGTGTGTGGCGCGATCCAAGGGGCCAATAGTGCCGCCAGCACGATGAGAGCGGTGACAATGGCGGCTGTTACAGTGATGCGTGAGGTTCGAAAACGGTAGTACAGATCGCTTTCCAGAAAGATCGAAAGGCGCGATTGTGGATAGGATTCCATAGACATTTCGTGTCTCCCTTAGGCGCTTGCGGACAGGCGTGGATCGATGGCGAAGTAGAGCAGATCGACAATCATGTTGATTGCGACAAACACCAAAGCGACCATCACGAGGTAGGCGGACATGACCGGGATATCGGCAAAGCTGACGGCCTGGATAAACAACAGGCCCATTCCGGGCCATTGAAAGACCGTTTCAGTAATGATGGCAAAGGCGATCATGGAGCCAAGTTGAAGCCCCACGATGGTGATCACCGGCATCAGGGTGTTCCCAAGCGCATGGCCGAAGTGGACGGCCCGGTTCGTTAGACCGCGCGCGCGGGCAAAGCGTACGAAATCCGAGCGCAGGACTTCCATCATTTCGGCCCGGACCAGGCGCATGATCAAGGTGACCTGAAACAATCCGAGCATAACAGCAGGCAGGATCAGCGATTTGAGGCCAGTCCAAGTTAGAAAGCCAGTACTCCACCAGCCGAGTTGAACTGTGTCGCCGCGGCCAAAGGAGGGCAACCAGTTCAACCAGACCGAAAAGACGAGGATCAACAGGATTCCTGTTACAAAAGTTGGTACAGAAATACCGATTAACGATACGGTTTGAAGAAGGTTCGAGATCACGCCTTTTGGATGCAGGGCGGTATAGATCCCCATCGGTACGCCCAACAACAAAGCAAAGACGGCGGCGGCAAGAACCAGTTCGAGTGTCGCGGGCAGGCGTTCTGCGATCATTTCGGCAACGGGACGTTTATTGCGGTAGGAAATTCCAAAGTCGCCCTGAACAGCACCTGTAACAAAACGCGCAAATTGGACAGTCACGGATTGGTCCAGACCAAGCTGTTCGCGTAATTCGGTGCGTTGCTCCGACGTTGCGTTCTCAGGCAACATGCTGTTCACAGGATCGCCAATGAAGCGAAACATGGTGAAGGCAATGAGCGCGACAGCGAGCATGACCAAAACCGATTGGATTAGACGCCGCAGGACAAAAGCGATCATGGTGGGCTCCTATTTGCCGGAAAACAATGAAGACGAATGAGGGGTGGGGGCCCCGCGCAACAGGGAGAGAATGCGCGGGACCACAAGCCTTAATTGACTTTGGCGTACCAAAGCCGTGGCTTGTTATCTGCTGTCAGCGGGATGCTGACTCCGCTGCGTACGGCCCAGGCAAGGGGCTGCTGGTGTAACGGGATCATCGCCACCTCATCGCGCGCGATTCTCAACGCTTCTGTCATCATCGCGGTGCGCTTGGCCGGATCAAGTTCGATTGCGACCTTGGCCGTCAGCGCGTCGATTTCGGCGTTTGAGTAGCCACCGGGGTTCCAGGCACCCATCACGTCGCCTGGTGTGTGCAGCAACGCAGACATGACGCTATACGAATCCAGCATCGGCAGCGTCGCCCAGCCCACCATGTAGATGTCAGACCCACCCGCCAGAACTTTCTCGAAGTGCTTGGATTTGGTCTGTGCATTCAACCGTGCCTTGACGCCCAGACGCGACCACATGGAGGTGATGGCCTGACAAATTTCCTCGTCATTGACATAGCGGTCATTGGGGCAGTCAAAACCAACCTCAAATCCGTCCGCATATCCAGCATCTGCGAGCAATGCCTTCGCTTTTTCAAGGTCAACGGCTGGGCGGGTATCCTCAGCTTCGTCAAAACCCGGTACGGGCGGCGCAACAAGAAGGCCGGTGTTTCGAGACAGGTCACGCATGATCTTTTTGCGGATCAGATCGATGTCAATGGCACGCCACAGCGCCTCTCGGACACGCTGGTCTTGAAGCGGGTTGACGTCGGTCAGGTTGGAATCGAGCAATTTATCATGCTGGTTCATGCCCAACATGATCGTGCGCAGCTCTGGGGCAACTATGACGTCGGCACCTTCTGATCTCTCGATCCGACCAAGGTCTTGAAGTGGCGCGGGCGTAATGAAGTCCAATTCGCCCGACAGCAACGCAGCAATCCGTGTGGCGTCTGATCCGATCGGGCTGAATTCGATCCGCGTCAGATTGTGCTGCGGTTCATCCCACCACCCTTCATTAACGGTGAGTACGGTGCGGGCGTCGGGCTGGCGGCTTTCCAATATGAACGGCCCTGTGCCATTCGAATTGGCAACAGCATAGTTCTCACGACCACTGCGTATGTCGGCTGGCAGCAAGGCGTCATGTTCGGCCATCCATTCTTGGTCAAGGATCAGCATGTTCGTCAGGTAATTAAGCACAATCGGATCAGGTCCGTTCAGCACAAGATCAACGGTGTAATCATCGACCTTTTCAATCGACTTCAGGCCGGGAATGTTGCTTTTGACTGGCGAGCTTTCGTGGCTTGCCCGCTGAAGCGATGCAACAACGTCATCCGCGTTGAACGGGTTGCCGTTGTGAAAACTCACACCTTCGCGCAGTGTAAAGCGCAGACGGGTTGGTTCAACATACTCCCAAGATGTCGCCAGTGCCGGTTCGACCTGAAGGTCTTGGTTGTAGCGCACCAGTCCCTCATAAACATGGTTCAGAAAGCCGATTGTATTGCTTTCAGTCATCGAATGCGGGTCCATCGCGGCAATGTCTGTCGAATCCGCCATACGCAGCGTATTCGCCAGGGCCGCCCCAGATACACCAATAGCAAGTGCGGTCGCCGCAACGCTGAGTTTCAGGGAAGAGTAAAAGGTCATGAGACGCTCCATGTTGGTTGGTTAGGATCGCGACGCTACTTTCTGCGTCTTCTTCGTAAGCTGGCATGATTGTGTGCAATAAGCAATAAAAATCGTGTACAATCAGCGTGTGCGCAATTGTATGCAGTTTTCTTTTAAGATTTTTCGCTATATGAATATGCAGTTAAAGTGTGATGGTGGTCATGGGAGCGCGTGAGATGAACAAGGCTTTTTCGGAAAATCCGCAGGCGAACAGTAAGAAAAGTCTTAAGGGTGAAGCGCAGGTTGACCGAATCTATGCGCATGTTTTTGATGCGATTGTGGATCATCGACTGCAACCGGGAACCCACCTCAAGGAAGATGAGCTTTGCGAGCTTTTTGGCATCGGCCGTACCCGCCTGCGAAAGGTTCTTTCGCGGCTCGCGGCTGATCATGTCGTTGAATTGGTCGTCAACCGCGGTGCCTTTGTCGCTCGCCCCTCGGTAGACGAAGCGCGCGAAGTTTTTCGTGCGCGCCGCCTGATCGAAGGTGACCTGACCCGCCGTGCTGCTGAACGGCGTGACACTGGTATGAAGGCCGCACTCGAACAGCATATGCACTGCGAACACGAAGCGCGTGAAGCCGGTGACACCAGTCGGGTCATACGCCGCTGCGGCAGGTATCATCAGGTTTTGGCCGATCAGGCAGATAGCCCGATTATGGCGCGTTTTGTTCGTGAGCTGATCGCGCGTTCATCGCTCATTATCGCTGTCTACGAAGCCAAGGCCCCTAGCGAATGCGAGATCGATGAGCATCGTTTGCTTTCCGATCTGGTGGTTTCTGGCAAAGCGGATGAAGCTGTCGAACTCATGAACACGCATTTGCAGGGCATCGAAGATCGGTTGCTGCTTAAGGCCAGCCACAAAGAGCAGAACGGACTTATCAGCAGTCTTGGTTCATTTTCTCCCTAAAATCTATTTCAGCTAAATTTGCTAACAATTTTCTTGGCGTCGTAGACAACATAGTATCAAGAGCAGAACTGTGGCTTCTTGGTCTTGTCGCGGTTTAAAGCATTTCTAGCAAAACCTGAATCGTGAGGGGACTGTTGCGTTAACTGAGCAGGTCTTTTGCAGAGCGTGGCTGCTGTAAGTCAAGCGGCCAGTCCGAATAGGTTGTTTACGAAAGCGATCTCCCCTCGAACACCTGGTGGTCTGCTGTCAATATGCCCGTTCTTGATTGTCCTGATTGTCTCCATCCCTCGTAATGTTACCTTCGCTGATTGCAGAGATCGGAAGCTTTGCCGGTATCCAAGGAGCCGTTTCAAAGCGGCGTGATCACTCTCGACGCGGTTGTTGAGATATTTGCGATCAATATGTGTGATGTAGTCGAAGTGTGGATCATAGTGGTGGTTTATCTCACGGATCACCTTCCGATAGGTTTGGGCCTTGTCCGTGCAGATTGAGACAGGACGATGGAGGCGTACGCGTTCAATAGCTTTGATTAGAAAGACTTTGGCAGCCTTAGCATCACGCCTGGCAGTGAGTTTAAAATCCACCAACCGTCCATCTGCATCAATTGCGCGCCAAAGATAGCGCCATTTCCCACCTACCCGAAGATATGTTTCATCAACATGCCAATTCAGGCTTGCGCGGCTAAGATGTTTCTCGGTGCGCTGGGATAGCTCCGGTCCAAATTTCTGCACCCAACGGAACACAGTTGATCTATCCACGTCCACACCACGTTCAGCTAGCAGATCAGCCACATCCTGATAGGAAAGTGGATATCGCAGGTACATCCGTACAGCACACAGAATGATCGCGGCAGGAAAACGACGGCGCTTGAATGGTTGTTTGCTCGGCATAACGGGATCCTCCGCACCAAAACTCACAAAATCACATGGTTAATGCAACAGTCCCTTTCGATCTTGTTGCCCCTCGACAATGGCCCTCGAGCTGGACGCACTTGTGCGTATATACGGAAAGCCAGCTTGCATTGTCAGCGACAACGCAACTGCCTGAGCACCGGGTAACTGGCGTGAAACCGTTGGTACGCCGCCTCATATTGCGCCGATACATCCTGCCGCGGGTGGATTGTTTTTTGAACCAATGGCGGCGTCATGACCTTTTTCGGATCGGCCCCTGTGACCCCACAAATCGCCAACCTTGCGGCGCCCAGTGCGGCACCGAATTCGCCCTGCGCGGGCAGATCAACAGGAAGGTCGAGAATGGTCGCCAACAACTCGACCCAATGGGGTGACCGTGCGCCACCGCCGATGGCCAGCACGCGGTCCAGCCTGGCACCCGTCGATTTCAGTGCCTCCAGACTGTCGCGCAAGGCAAAGCTGACCCCTTCCATCACACTGCGCACCAGCGCTGCGCGGTCCGTGCCGATGTCGAGGCCCAGAAATGCGCCGCGAATGGAGCTGTCGTTATGCGGGGTCCGTTCGCCGGACAAATAGGGCAGAAACCGCACCTGCTGCGGTTCGCCAATGTGATCATCCAGCGCACCTGCCAGGTCCCCTGCCGGTGTTTCCAGAATGCCCGACAACCAGTTCAGGCTGTCCGTGGCCGCCAGAATGACCCCCATCTGATACCAGGCATCGGGAATGGCATGGCAAAACGTATGAACGGCAGAGGCGGGCATCGGCGCAAAACTGTCGCGGGCGGCCAACAGCACACCCGAGGTGCCGAGCGAGACGAACCCCTGCCCTTCGTGCAGCGCGCCAACACCGCAAGCCGCCGCTGCGTTGTCGGCACCACCGCCGACAACCTGCACGCCCTTCGGCAACCCCAGCTGAGCGGCGCGGCTGTCATCAACCGTGCCTGCCACCTGGCTGCCCTCAACTAAATCAGGCATCTGGTCGCGGCGCATGCCGGATGCGGTCAACAACACGTCGGACCAGGCACGTGCACCCACATCCAGCCATGAGGTGCCAGCAGCATCGGACATTTCTGAGACCGCCCGCCCGATTAACCAATATGACAGGTAATCCTTGGGCAGCAGTACCTTTGCGATCAAGGCAAACACCTGTGGTTCATGTGTCGCCACCCACATGCATTTGGGGGCCGTAAAGCCGGGAAATACAATATTGCCAGACAATGCGCGCACCTGCGGGTCAGCATCAAGATGCGCGGCTTCTGCATGACTGCGGGTGTCATTCCACAAGATACATGGCCGCAGCACCGCGCCTTTTTCATCAATCAGCGTCGCACCGTGCATATGCCCTGAAATGCCGATGCCCCGCAGCTTCGACACTGCATCTGCATGATCTGCGCGCAACGCGGCAAGGGTTGTGGCAAGCGCATCCAACCAGTGTTGCGGGTCCTGTTCGCTCCATCCCGGATGCGGGTGGCTCACGCTATAATGCGCCTCTGCCGCGCCGATGGTGGTGCCGGTTTCGTCGACCAGCAGTGCCCGCAGGCCAGATGTACCAAGGTCCAATCCTAGAAACACATGCGTCCCCTCTCTCGAATTTTGGTTGATGTTAGCGCTAATATCAGGTGCCGCCAAATCGATAAAAACGATGCGCGTTGCGGTACATCACTTTTTCCAAAACACTCGGATCATCATCCACCTGCCCGATCACAAAATTGAGCAGATCAGGATAGGTCAGATGCAGGCTGTCAACTGGAAAGTTGCTGCCAAACATCACCCGATCCGGGCCAAACATCCGCAGTGTGTCTTGGGTCAACCGCACCGCTTTTCCCGCCAGTTCGCTGCGGAAATACATCGCATAGCCGGACAGTTTGACACAGACATGGGGCAAGTGCGCCAGCGCGCGCATACCGCTCGACCATCTGGTCAGCCCTGCATCGCTCAGGTCATGGGGCGACCCAATATGGTCGATAACAACGGAAACATCAGGATGCTGGGCCAGGAAATCTGCGGCCTCAGGCATCTGTTCTGGATAGAGCTGCAGATCAAAACTGAGCCCGTGATCAGCCAGCAGTGCATATTGCCCCCGCCAGGTCAGATCTGCCAGCAGGTTGGTTGCCGCAAAGCTGATGTCAGGCCTGTCCGGCAGGTGGGCAATGATCTGGCGAATGCCGCGCAGATTGGCATGGGCCAGATGCCCGGAAAGCTGATCGGCAAAATCTCCGGCAGCCAAATCTGCAAAACCGACGATCATGATCGGATGCCCGGATGCGTCGCTGATGCCTTGGATAAACGCGGTCTCTGCAATCGGGTTGGGCAGTTTCGGATCGCATTGCACATGCACGGACCCGGCGAGGGTGCGTGGGTCCGGCTCCGCCAGAAATTCGTCAATCAGGTAATCACGCTGAATCGGTGTCGGGTCACCAAACGGTTTCATCGCGCCAAGATTGCGCAGCCAAACATAACCAACCTGCCCCGGATCACTTTGCGGTGCCCAAAGATGGTGATGGGCGTCGATGATCGGAAAAGTATCCGCTTTCGTGTTCATGATTGCCCCCAATCCGCCAACGCCTGCGATACCCTGTCCAACCCTTTGGCAAGGTTCACTGATGCGCCGCCACCCACACCCAGGCGAATGTGCCCCGGCTGATCATAGGCACTGCCGGGCAGCAAAAACGTGCGGTATGGGTCGGCCAGCAAGACCTTGGCGAATTCATCACTGTCGATGCCATCTGGCAACCGCGCCAACCCGATCAACCCGGCACGTGGACTGACCCAACTCAATCCCTCTTGGTCCGCGACCCACCTGTCCATCTGCACCAAATTCGCCGCCCCCTCGCGCCGCGCTTTATCCATCGCGGGGCCATAGCGATCGGGGCGCAAGGCCACCTCGGCGATCACCTCGCCCAAGATATTCATAATCTCTGAGGCGTTTTCGCGCAGGATTACCGCATCCATCACCATCTGCGCATCAGGACAGATCAACCACCCGGTGCGCAGTCCTTGCAGGCCGAGGGCCTTGCTGACTGACCCGGTCGTGATGCCGCGCGCATACATGCCCGCCACCGAGGCGCTGCGTGGCCCGTCCCATTCAAGGCCCGCATAAACCTCATCTATCAAAAGCCACGCACCGACACTGTCGGCAATCCGCACCAGTTCGGCAATGTCATCAGCGTTTAACAAATCACCGGTTGGATTGTTGGGGTTTGAGATAAAGATCATTCTGGTCTGCGCCGATACGCTGGCCGCCACCCGGTCCAGCGGCAAGCGCCAGGCGTCCGCCTCCTGCCGCTCAACCTTGACCACATGCGCGCCGATGGCCTTGGCCAAGACCTCGGCTTGCGGCCAGCCGGGCGTTTCGATCACAATCTCATCGCCTGGCTGTACCAATTGCATGATTGCCAGATAGTTCGCCTCTGCCGCACCCGCAGTGATCAAAACGTCCGAAGGTGTGCACATGGCGCTCAACCCCGCTTGCGCCAACACATGATCGCGCAGTTCCGGCAGCCCGCGAAAATCCCGGTTGTTCCAGTCCAGCGACAGATTGGGGTCCAGATCATTCAGGTAATCGGCCAACACAGGCGAGCCGGACAGCGAAAAACCGACAATCGCCTCGGGTGCGGCATTGGTGGTTTCAAGCAGATACTCAAACAGCCTGTGTATCTTGACTTTCATCGCGGTCCCCCGGCTAACTCCCCCTGAAAGGGGCTGCGCCCATGAGAAACCAAGTGACGCTAAAGGGCAAACCGAAACGCCTTGCCGTGCTGGATTACGGGCTCTTTGAGGTCCACGCTGGACCGCGCACGATTGGCATTTGCGGGACGTTGATCGAAACCGACGTGGGCGAAGTTGTGCTGATCGACACCGGGTTTCCGCAAAAATATGCAGTGGATGCCGACGCCGCAACACGCGAGGACGAGCTGGGCAGTTTTGGGCGCGTCCTGTCAGTTACACCCGACAACATGCCGGGGCCGCAGCTGGCCAAGCTTGGGCTGCGCAAGTCTGATGTGACTTTGATGATCCAAAGCCATACGCACATTGATCACGTCGGCGACATGGCAGGCTACCCCCAGGCACCAATTTTGATGTCAGCCGATGAACGCGCCCTGCCCCGCCCGCTTTACTGGTCGGGCAAGCAGGCACTGGAATGGCCCGACCGCGACTATCATCTGATCGACAAGGACATAACGCTTGGCCCTGATTTCGAGATCCTGCATTGCCCCGGTCATGCGCCGGGCCAATTGGCGTTTATGGTGCGTCTGCCACATACCGGTTGGGTTCTGCTGACCTCAGACGCGATCAGCCGTGCATCCGAAATCGACGAGAAATTTGCCGGCTCTTGGGATGTGGATCAGGCAATCTATCACGCAGACCGGTTGATGGCCTTGGCCAAAGAACGGGATGCTCTGGTGATTTATGGGCACGGCCCCGAACAATGGCCCGACCTGAAAAAGGCACCTGACTGGTTTACGTGAACGGGCCTAATACCCCTGAAACAGGAAATCCAAAGCGCGGGTGATCTGATCGCCGTGCTCTGCGAAATTTCTGATCGGCGGGCGCAACGCGGCCTTTGGCACTGCACCCATGAGATGCGTTGCCATCACAAACATTTTGCCATCCATATCGAACGCGGGATGAAGCGAACGTACCGCGTTTGGCACAGCGGCTTGCGGCAATACGGGCACCATCATTCGGGTGGATTGCACATCCAGCAGATCGGTTTGCACGTCCAGCAAATATTCGCCTTCGACCTGCGTCGGATGCAGATTGTATTTAGACATTGAACATGCGGTACTTTTCCAGCGGCAGACCGTTCACCTCGGCCCATTCATTCCAGGCCTCAAGCGACGCCGCATTTTCGCGCTTCCACGCCTCGCCCTTGGCCTTGCGCACCGCATCATTCACACCTTCTTCGGCGGCACGGCTGATGTTCACGCCAAGTGCCTTGGCATCTTTCAACAGCTCGGAATCGAGCGATACATTTGTTGCTTTGCGCAATGATGTCTGCTTGTTCATATCATCCTCAGTCCATGCGCATTCAGTATGCGCATAAAGGAAAACATCGTCAACGCACATCGCGCCCCTGGTTCAGGATGATCACATTCCCGCTGGATATATCGCCCGCAGGAGACACCAGAAATCCAACCCAATCGGCAATTTCACTGGGCAGCATCGCCCGACCATGCGGCATCTGCGCTACCGCTTTGGCAAGGGTTTCTGCGCTCAGCACACCAAACAAAGGTGTTTCGGTCATGGCGGGGGCAATGGAATTCACCGCAATCTTGTCTTTGGCATAGCGCCGCGCGAGGTCTTTTGTGAGCGTGTCCAGCGCCGCCTTGGACGCCCGGTAATGCGGCGGGTCAAAGACATCAAAATTATAGGCTCCATTGGACGAGATATTGACGATCTTGCGCACGCCTTCACGCCCCGTCATCAACTTGATCACCGCCTGACAACAATGAAATGCCCCTGAAAAATTCAGCTGCATTTGTTGTTCAAACTCTTCGGCGGGGATGTTGGGAAATTCAGACATGAAACAGGTGCCGGCATTGTTCACCAAGACATCAATGCCACCATGCGCCGCGCCAATGTCTTCAAATGCCCTGGTGATGGCGGCGACATCCATCAAGTCTGTCACGATCCCTTCGAACCCATCTGCTGCCATGTCGGACAATCCGGCAGCATCGACATCCAGCCCGACAACATGCAGACCATCGGCCATCAACCGCGCCACAATCGCGCGTCCCATGCCTCCGGCGGCCCCTGTCACCACTGCAACCTTATCCATATTATCCCCCGATGCCTGTGGCCATTTGTCTGCGCCCGCGTTATTTCGGTATATATGTAAACGCACATATCTCGCCAAGCAAGGAGTGCATCATGCCGATCCGCCCTGCCCGCCGCATCACTGAAACCTCACCGAAAGATTTTGGGATGTTTGCCAAAGCGTCCCGGATGTCAGGCGATCTCATTCACCTCGAACTTGGTATGCCCGCCGAAGATACGCCGCAACACATCAAAGATGCGACCATCGCGGCCCTTCAGGACGGGGCGGTGCATTACTCTGATCTGCAGGGCCTGCCCGATTTGCGCCGCGCCATTGCCGACAAACTGCGCCGCCAGAACAACATCGACGTCACGCCAGACGAAATCATCGTGACCAACGGGCTGACCCAGGCGTCTTTTGCCGCATTCATGGCCTTTCTTGATGAGGGCGACGAATGTCTGCTCTTGGCCCCCTATTACCCCCAGCACATTGGCAAGGCCGAACTTGCCGGTGCCCGCGTCACCATCGCGCCATTGGATGCGGCCAACGGATTTTCAATCAACTCCGCCTTGATAGAGCCACATATCACCCCAGCGACCCGTGCCATCGCCCTGATCAACCCGTGCAACCCCACCGGCCGCGTCTATTCCCGCGGTGAACTGCAACAGCTTGCCGATCTTGCGCAAAAACACGACCTGCTGGTGCTGTCCGACGAGGTGTACGAAGAGATCACCTATGACGGGGCTCAACACATCTCAATCGCGTCACTGCCGGGCATGAAAGAACGCACCATCACGATGTGCGCCTTTACCAAATCCCACGCGATGGACGGCTGGCGGCTGGGCTATATCGCCGCTGACGCCGCCCTGATTGGCCCTTGCATGAAGATCACCACAAACGAAGTCACCCATGTGAACACCTTTGTCCAGCATGGGGCGCTGGCCGCCTTGACCGGCGATCCGACCGTCCTCAGGGACATGGTAGCACGGGATCAGGCGCGGCGTGATATGGTGGTGGCGCGGCTGAACCAGATGCCCGGCGTAAGCTGCGCCCCGGTTGAGGGGACAATCTATGCCTTTCCCAACATTACCGCCACCGGGCTCAGTGCGCAGGACTGTGCAGATCAACTGCTTGCCGAAACCGGCGTGGTGGTCGAGGCCGGCAGTTTCTACGGCCCGGCCGGGGAAGGCCATCTGCGGGTGTGTTTCGGCTGTGCCGAACTTGACGTATTGACCGAGGCGATGGACCGCATGCAGCGGTTTTTCAACGCCCTCTAAGTCACTGCATGCAGCGCCGCACACAAATGTTCCACATGGCGCAATTCGGTCACGGCACCGGGCGACAGACGCAGGATCTGACCCCGGCAATCTGCCAGCACGCCGTGTTTTGCCAGCTGGGCAATGACCGCGCTTGTGTCTGTGGCGTCTGGCATTTTCAACATCACGGACCCGCCCCGCTCCGCTTCGGCGTGTGGGGTGGCAAGGGTTAGGCCAGCCCTGCCCGCCTCTTCGATGATCATCACCGTCATTTCGCGGTTGCGGACCAGTAAATCGGTTTGTGCCGCATGCCACCGCAACGCCGGCACAGACCCCAGACAGGCCAGCACGGACGGGGTGCCGTGTTCCAGCCGACGGGCATCGGGCGCATAGTCAAATGCATCCAAATCCCACGAAAACGGATTGTCCTGACTGAACCAGCCCCGCAATTCCGGCTTTACCTCTTTCAGCAGATCGGCACGCATCTGAATGATGCCGGCCCCCGGTGTCCCGCAAAGCCATTTGAGCGAGGATGCCACCACAAAATCGACCGGATATTGCGCCAGTGAAAATGGAATGATGCCAATTCCCTGCGTCAGGTCCACACCGACCAGTGACCCCATTTTGGCCCCATGTGCCGTCAGTGCCGCCAGATCGCAGCGGTGCGATGATGTGGACGTCACCCAGGTCAGCAAGGCCAGCCCAACATCCGGGCCCCATGCCGCGATCATGTCCTCATCCCGCACCCAGAATTCGCCTTCACGGATCGGGACGGTGTGCAGCGTGAACCCCATCCGCGCCGCCAACCCATTCAGCAAGAAATGCAGCGACGGAAAACAATCCGCCGCGATCAGGACCCGACGGTCCCGCAACCGATTTTCTGGCAGGCCGCCGAGGATCGAAAACAATCCTGTTGTCACATTTTCGGCGCTGGTGACCGTGCCGCCCGGCGCGTCCAGCAAGGCGCGCCACAGGTCGATGAATTCCATGCGTTTGGTCAGAACTTTTGGCCATTGGACGTCATCCATCGCCCCCCAAATTTGGGAAAATTCGCCCAGAGCGGCAGTCATATCTTCCGCCTTTCCGGGATACTGGCCGATGGAATGATACAGAAAATAGCCGGGGTCAGCCTGGGTCATGATAAGTCTCTAAATTGAGTTATTCTGCACATAGGTCTTAAAAAACGCGAGGTAGGCCTTGTCTGGCTCACGGGCGGGCGGCTTGCCACCGGCCCAAGCCCGCCACTCGCCTTCAACGAAATAGATATCATAACCCGGAAACCGAAGCTTTGCCGTCTCGTAAGTCTCCGACCGCAACGCAGCACCCTTGGCATCCAGCCAACCGGGGCGTGGCCGCACCGCATCCGCTTTGGCTGTCACCCGCTCCTTGCGGCCGACTTTTGAGAATTGCAATTCCCGCTCCACCTCAGCCTCGCCGCCCGCATCCTTGCGCCACCAGCGCAGCTCAACATGGGTGACGCGGTGCCCGGTCTTGATCGGCTCGACCTCCACACTCCTTCGCAGATCGCATCTTGCAATGACATGTGTTACAAGCTTTTCGACGGCATCCAACGTCGTTTCCAGAAGCTGGTTGTAGATCGGTCGATCCGCGAGTGTGTGTGTGGTGACCTCAACCAGGCCCAACGACGCTCCCGGCTTTACCAAGGACTTTGCCTTTTGCCGCGCGTCAATTGTCCTATAGGTCGGGCTCATCTTACCTCCGTCTTACCCACACAACTTACTTTTGTTTTTGTCTAAATGTAAGTTAGCCAATTGAAGCTGATCCATCTATCACCCAGATTGTAACGGTATTCACCCACTCCCCGATGCCGGATGTGAGCGCGCTACAACCGGGACTATGCCTTACTCACCGATGAAGACGATCGCGTTATCTGGTTTTGGCCAAAATGCCAGAGGCCGTGCTCAACGCTTTTGCCAGCAAGCGCGACATACGCGAACGCCATGCGCGGGATCTAAAACCCTTGCTGAGCAATCCAAAACAAGCCGAAGCTTTGCTGGCAGAGGCCAATATCTGGCCAAAACCCAGGCCCGCGCGGCCCAGGGGCAGGGCGGTTATGTGGATGCGACCGAGGTGTTCAAACGGCTCAAGGCGGCTGCGAACCCCAAGGTGGCCAAGCCAAAGGTCAGGGGTGCGCAGCTTTTTGACCGCTCAACAGGCGAACGCGGATTATCGATCCGCAAGCGGGGCAAAACCTATCTGGCCGAGTTTGATGCGGATCTGAGCGAAGCATCCCTGCGCGCCGCCTTCGATCGCTTTCTCAAACAGCGCAAGACCTGAGTTGCCCAAGGGCAATTCTTTGATTTCTCTTTTTATATCAATGGCTAAGCTGTTTTTCGTATTGGCGTATTGGCGTGTTGGCGGTGGAGCTGATTGATTGGGTAAAGCGTTCGCTACGCTCTTCGGGCTTAGCTTGAAAGCACTTAACCCACTGAAATAATATATATTTCCGATGAATTGCCCATGGGCAATCAATCCCACGGCTGATGGGGGTCTGGCAGGGGGATCGCTGCCAGGAGTTCTTTGGTATACTCCGCCTGAGGCGCATCGAACAACGTCGCGGTTTCTGCCTTTTCCACGATTGCCCCATTTTGCAGAACGATGACCCGGTCACAAAGGCGCCGGATCACCGACAGATCGTGGCTGATGAAGGCAAGCGTCAGGCCAAGCTCCTGGACCAGATCTTCGAGGACTTTAAGCACCTGCGCCTGCGACGAGACATCCAGCCCCGAGACGATTTCATCCGCGAGGATAAAGTCAGGGCGCAACGCAATTGCGCGGGCGATGCCCACCCGCTGCCGCTGTCCCCCTGACAATTCATGCGGATACCGCTGCGCAAAACTACGGGGCAGTCCGACCAGATCAAGGGCGTCGTCCACCCGCCCGCGCGGCCCCTCAAAACCATGCAGCCGCAAAGGACCGGCAATGATACCCCCGACACGACGGCGCGGATTGAGCGAGGACATCGGGTCTTGAAACACCATCTGAAACCGTTTCCGCAAGTGCCGCAGATCGTCTTCGGGCGCATGGGTAATGTCGGTGCCATCAAAGAGGATTTGTCCGGTGGTGGGCTCCAGCAGGCGCAGCATCGCCCGTCCAAGGGTCGATTTGCCGGACCCGGACCCGCCGACAATGCCCAGAACCGCGCCTTTCGGCACCTCAAAGGACAGCCCCTTGAGGATATTGATACGCGGTGCCGCCCCAATAAGGGGTTTGCGCGTCATGTCAGGCAGCGACAGATGCAGGTTGTTGATCTGATACATCATATGCGGTGCCTGATGTCGTGCTCTGCAACGTCCTGTTCCACCCGGTCGATGACCCTCTGTGGGACGGGTGTCAGGCTGCGGGTGGGGTCGGTATAGGTGGGCGTCGCCGCCAGCAAGGCCGCTGAATAGGGATGGATAGGCGACATGAAGAACCGATGCATGTGCGCGTCTTCGACAACCTTGCCCGCATAAAGCACCGAAAGCGTGTCACAGACTTTGGACACCACGCCAAGGTCATGGGTCACGAACAAAAGTGCGGTTCCATGGCGGTCCTGCATCTCAGCAATCAGGCGCAGGATCTGTTTTTGCACGGTCACATCAAGCGCGGTTGTGGGTTCGTCAGCGATGATCAGTTTCGGTTCTGCCGCAAAGGCAGAGGCGATGAGGATGCGCTGCCGCATCCCGCCGGACAACTCATGCGGATAATTGCGCATGACACGGTCCGGGTCGCGGATTTGCACCTCGTCCAGAAGTTCCAGCGCACGGGCCTGCGCGTCTGTCTTTGACCATCCCAGAATATCCACCAACCGGCGGGTGATTTGCGGGCCAATGCGGCGCGACGGGTTCAGCGCGGTCAGCGGGTCCTGCGGGATCAAGGCCGCCGTGGCCCCGATGCGCCTGCGCCGCACCGTTGACGGCAAGGTCAGCAGATCCACACCGTCGAGCCATATCTGACCGTTTGTAACTTCCAATGCGCGGGGCAGGGTGCCCAGAATGGCCTTGCCGATCATCGACTTGCCAGCACCGGATTCACCCACCAGCCCATGCACCTGACCCGCAGCCACGTTCAGCGACATATCCCGCAAAATCCGCCCGCCGCCGCGCAGGGCGACACTCAGATTGCGGATGGACAGATAGGCGTTCATCGCAGCACCGGATCAAAGCGGTCTTTCAACCCTTCGCCCAATTGCGAAAAGCTGAGCACTGTCAGGAACAGGGTGATCAGCGGAAACACCAGAACCCACCACGCCTGATGCACCGATGTGCGCCCTTCAGATATCATGCCGCCCCATGTCGGGCTGTCGGTTGAGATCGACAGGTTTACGAATGACAGGATTGCTTCGACAATGACCGCGATGCCCATTTCAAGGGTCAGCAAGGCGATGATGGTGGGCAGGACGTTGGGCAGAATCTCGGTGATCATTGTGCCGAACCGGGTGCGCCCGGCGACCCGCGCGGACTCCACATAATCCATCGCGGATTGCGACAGGGCCTCGGCGCGGATGACGCGGGCAAAACGCGTCCAGTCAATAATGACAATGGCGATGATGATAGAGGTCAGACCGGTTCCCAGAACAGCGATCAACAAGATCGCAAAGAGCACGGGGGGAAAGGCCATCCAGATATCGACGAACCGGCTGATGATCCGATCCGGCCAGCCGCGATAAAAGCCCGCGATCAAGCCCAGTGTCGCCCCGATGATGCAGGTGAGTGTCCCCGCGACCACCGCCACGATCAGGGCCAAGCGCGCCCCATAGAGTATGCGGGACAGCACGTCGCGCCCCAACGAATCGGTGCCGAGCCAAAAACCCGGCTCTGTACCGCGTTCCCAGAACGGGGGCAGGCGGCCCATGAACAAATCCTGGGCAAGGGGGTCTTGGGGTGCGATCAGCGGCGCGCAGAGCGCTGCCAGAACCAACAGGGTCAGCCAGCCACCCGAAAGCCAGAGGCGCAGACCAACGGGGCGGCGCACGTCGCCACGCGCATCATGCATGACGCAACCTCGGGTTCAGCACGGTATAAAGCATGTCGACGGCCAAATTCACCAGGGTAAAGATGAGCGCGAACAGAATGACGATGCCCTGAATGAGCGGCAAATCACGGTTGATCACCGCATCGATTGCCATGTTGCCCAGACCCTCATAGCTGAACAGCCGTTCGATAATCACAGTGCCGCCGATCAGAAAGGTGAACTGTACGCCCACAAGCGTCAGCGTTGGCAGGATCGCATTGGGAAGTGCCTCATGGGTGATGACGCGCCCTTCGGCGTACCCCTTGGTGCGCGCAAGGGTGACATAATCGAGGTGCATGGTTTCTTTCAGGGACTGTTTCAAAAGCTGCGCGATGATCGCGGCCAGTGGAATAGCAAGGGCAAGGGCAGGCATGAACATATGCCCGATCAGGTCGCCGATAACGTCAAAGCGCAGGCGGGCAATCGCCTCGAACAGATAAAAATTCGTAGTGAAATCAATGTTTAAGCTTGGTGATATCCGACCTGAGATGTGAAAAATCGGCCAAAGCACCCCAAAAAGTAAGATTAAGACCAAACCCCACAGGAAATCCGGGATCGACAGGGCCATGCCAGCAGAAACATCTATCGCCCCCTCCGCCTTGGTGTCCCGGAACCGTGTACCAAAGAGCGCCATGGCACCCCCCATCAGCACCGCGATGGTCAGCGCCACGATGCTTAATTCCAACGTCGCGGGCAGGCGGTTCAGGACAAGTGTCGACACCGGCTGGCGCAGAGAGATTGAGGTGCCGAAATCACCCTGAATGACACCGCCGATCCAGATGACGAACTGCTCAAAAATGGAT
The DNA here is from genome assembly GCF_003352065.1 of Sulfitobacter sp. SK011. Taxonomy (NCBI): domain Bacteria; kingdom Pseudomonadati; phylum Pseudomonadota; class Alphaproteobacteria; order Rhodobacterales; family Roseobacteraceae; genus Sulfitobacter; species Sulfitobacter sp. SK011. The sequence continues at coordinate 4,067,824 of NZ_CP025803.1, read as the reverse complement.
TTATCAAAGCCGTATTGTGTCTCTAACCTTGCGATATCGGCTTCAGTGGCCCCGGGGGGCAGCATCATCGCAATGGGGTTGCCGGGGACCACACGGATCACGACAAAAACGATCACCGCCACGCCAAAAAGCGTGATGGCGGTGCTGATCAGCCGCATAAAGATCGTGCGCAAAAGGGGCATGGGAATCCAGACAAAAAGGCAGGGCCAATTCAACGGCCCCGCCAGTTCAACAAAGCTGTGTCAGCTGCGCGTCATCAGGTGCGGCAACAGCGCACCAGAGCGGTGAGGCACGACCGCGACACCGGATACGTGCAGAATGGGTTGCACATATTGCAGCAAGGGGATGACCTCGGCTTCTTCGGCGATATGACGGTCAACTTCTTTCCAGCCGGCAATGCGCTTGGCCTCATCCTTTTCACCCCAAAGTGGCAGGATCGCGTTGAACGTATCCTCACCATCCCAGACGGAATGCGGCGAAGGCCCGAACATCGCAAACCCGGTCGAGGTGGTCGGATCGCCGACCGAGTTGCCCCAGTTGTAAAACGCAGCGGGGGCCAGCGTATCGGCCGCGCGCAGCTCATAGTGTTTGGCGATCTCATAGACTTCGATCTCTGCCTCAATCCCGACCTTGCGCCACAGACCGACGATGGCCTGTATCATTTCGTAATCCTTGGGCTTGAATCCCTTGGTGGTCTGGATCGTGAATTTGACTGGGTTATCAGGGCCATAGCCGGAAGCGGCCAGCAATTCGACGGATTTTTCAGGGTCATATCCAACCTTGATGGTATCGTCGAAAGCCACATAGTCTGGGGTCTGCAAAGTATCGATCGGGACGCCGTATCCTGACAGCAAGCGGTCAACGATCAGCTGCTTGTCGATGGCATGGGCCGCGGCCTTGCGCACATTGGGGTCGGTCATCACCTCAATATCATTGAGGAAAATCATGCCGATATCTGAGATGGGTTCAGCCACCCCCTGAATGCCGTCCTTGGCCTTGAGGCGGTCGAATTCTTCGTAAGGCACTTCCAATGTCACGTGGCTGTTGCCTGATTCCAGTTCGGCGACACGGCTGGCGGCATCGGTAACGAATTTGATCGTCACGGTTTTGAACGCAGGTGCACCGCCCCAGTAGTTTTCATTGGCTTTGAGCCTGACAAAGGCGTTGCGTTCGAATTTTTCGACCATATAGGGGCCGGTGCCAATCGGCGCGGCTTCAAACCCCTCTGCGCCGACTTCTTCGTAGTATTTCTTGGGCAGGACATAGCCGGTCAGAAAGGACATCCACTTAAAGAATGTCGGTTCATATTCCTTGACGTCTGCGGTCACACGGTTGCCGTCAGCTGTGATGTTTTCAACCTTGCCCCAGATGAATTGGATGGGGTTGCCGGTTTCCGCATTGGCCGCGCGGGTCAGGGACCAAGCAACATCCTCGGCGGTAAAGGGATCGCCGTTGTGCCACGTCACGCCTTCGCGCACGTCCATCCAGATCTGGGTTTGATCGTCGTTCCAGCCGTGCCCGGTGATAAGACCCTCACCAAAGGTAAGGTCGGGGTTCTGTGGAATATAGAGGTCAAAAACCGACTGATAGAAGCCTTGGATCGTTGGGTTGACCGCTGAAGGGCCCACAGTCGGGTCCCAGCTTGGCAGGTTGACGTTATAGGCGATGACAAGCTCGTCAATCTCCTGGGCAAAGCTGGGAAGGCCAAAGGTGGCCAGCGTCGCAGCGGCAACCGAGGTTTTCAGCAGGTTTCTTCTGGATAGTGACATGTGATTTCTCCCTTTTTTGTTCATTTTCCGGCTAGTTTTTTTGCAAGCAGGGTGCCGGGCCCTGCGCCTGTTCCGCCACCGGGCCATACGGCGGCCCCGGTATGATAAAGATTGCGAATGGGGGTCGTCCCGTCTGCATACCCGCGTGCGGGACGGTTCATGAAATGCTGGTGCAAATGATGGCTGCCACAAACCTGATCGCCGCCGACAAGATTGGGATTATCAGTCTCTAACATGAGCGGTGTGACAATATGCTGGCCGAGGATTTTCTTACGCGTGCCGGGGGCATAACCCTCTAGGATGTCCAGCGCACGGTCTGCAAAGGGCGTTGCGGCCTTGGTCCAGCTTTTTGCCTTTATCTTGCCCGCCGCGTCGCCTTTGATGGTGCCGGGGGCCATGCGGATTTGCAGCCAGAGGACGTGTTTGCCGTCCGGTGCGCGCGTGGGATCAACGACGGTTGGTTGGCCGCAGACGATCACCGGCTCATCCGGTAACAGACCGGCCTTGGCTTGCGCATAGGTGCGCGCCATCTGATCCATCGACGGCGCGATATGGACATAGGCAAATTGTTTCAGCTCGGGTGCCTTCCAATCCGGTAAGGCATCCATCGCAAGATGGATCATCATGGTGCCGGGGGCGTGTTGAAAGCCCTGCATCGCCGCCTCGTGCCGGGCGTCGCCGGTGCCGCCGGTCAGTTTCAGCAAAGCGGCTGGGGTGACATTGGCAATCACCGCCTTTTGCGCCCCGACAAAGCGGCCATCGGCCAGTGTGATCCCGGTGGCGCGGCCCCCGGCCTGTTCAATACCCGTAACGGGCGTGCCGCATTCAATGGATCCGCCGTGCGCCTCTAACATCTTTACCATTGCGTTGATTGCGGTGTCGGCACCGCCCTGGCCCAGGACCATGCCAAAGGCCTGACCGGCCATCGCCTCCAGATACGGGAACAGCGCACCGCCAGCGATGTCTGGGGCGAAATCAAGGTGCATGCCCCATGCTGCAAGGGTTGCTTTAATATGGTCGGATTCAAACGTCTGGTCGAGCCATGCACGTGGCGACATCATCAGGAACCGCGCAAGATCAAGCGTGCCGCCGCCGCCCTTCCTGCGCCATGTATTCCAGCCCAGCGACGACAGGGCGCGCCTGTTCATCGGGCTGCCCAGCAGGCCAAAGATGGTTTCAGCCTCGGACGGAAAGTCAGTTGTAAGCTTGGTCCAAGCTTTCGCATCCGCCTCAGAAAAGGCGCGCACACGATCAGTGGTCAGTGCCACATCGTTTGATATGCCCAGCCAACGACCATCAGGAAACACGCTGGCAAATGGATTGCCTGTCGGCGCAAAGGCCAGACCGTGCTCTGCCAGCTCTTTGCCGTGTTGCGTGTGAAAGGCGGACCCGGCAAACAGCGACAGGTTCATCGCCGCCCAATCGTGCCGAAAGCCGGGCAGGGTATACGCCCCCGTTTTGACCGCACCCCCGGGTTCGGCTGCTTGTTCATAGACCGCAACTTTCCAGCCGTGGCTGGCCAAATGACAGGCGCATGCAAGGCTGTTGTGCCCTGCACCGATGATAATTGCGTCTGGGTCAGTTGTCATTCGTGTCGCGTCCCCCGACAAAGATAATTGCAAACGCATATAAATTTGTCTAGCATTGATTCATCAACTTTAGCGCGAGGCACATCGCGCAGTTTTCAGGGAGATATCGATATGAGCGCTGCGAACGTCGTAAAGAATTTAGGGGCGATGCTGGCCTCTGGTGGCATCGAAGTGGTGGATTGTTCAGGGGTGCTTGGCCCCAAAACGCCGATTTTGCAGTTGCCGCCGGACTTTGCCAAGAACACGCCGAAGGTCGAGATTCACAAGATTTCCGAATACGATAATGACGGGCCGTTTTTTGCATGGAACTGGCTGGTGTTGGGCGAACATTCCGGCACCCATTTTGATGCGCCGCACCATTGGATCACCGGCAAGGATTACGCGGACGGCTATACTGACAAGCTGGACGTGCAGCGCCTGATTGCGCCTGTGAACGTCATTGATTGCTCTGAGCAGACGCAGGAGGATGCGGATTATCTGTTGACCGCCAAGGGCATCAAGGAATGGGAAGAGCAATACGGCGAAATTGGTGAAGGCGAATGGGTCGTCATGCGCACCGATTGGGACAGCCGGGTCGATGACGAAGCCGCGTTTTTGAACGCCGACGACAGCGGGCCACATTCGCCGGGGCCAACGCCCGATGCCATTGAATACCTGTTGTCGAAAAAAATCGTCGGCTGGGGAACCCAGTGCATTGGCACAGATGCGGGACAGGCGGGGGGCATGGACCCACCGTATCCTGCGCATAACCTGCTGCACCGCGACAACTGCTTTGGTCTGGCAAGCCTTGCCAATCTCGACAAGCTGCCTGCCAAGGGTGCGATCCTGATTGCCGCACCTCTCAAGATTGAAAACGGGACAGGCAGCCCGATCAGGGCGCTGGCGCTGGTTCCAAAAGGCTAAGGCCCGGTGGCGACGTTTGATCATCTGATAATCGGGTCGGGCATCAACGCGTTGGTGGCCGCCGCATTGTTGTCGCGCAAAGGTGACAGCGTGCTGGTGATTGAACGAGAGGACCGGATCGGCGGGTGCATGTACACTTCTGATGCGGTGACGTTGCCGGGGTATCATCACGATGTGATGGCGACGACGTTTGTGCTGTTTTTGACCGGGCCCGCGCATGGGGCGTTGGGCGATGATCTGGCGGCGCATGGGTTGGAGTTCTGCCATTCCGAACACCCTACAGCCGTGCTGCGCCCTGATGGGTCGGCGTTGGCTTTGTCGATGGACAGGGCCGCGAACGTCGCCACATTCAATCAAAGTGGGGCAGGGGACGGGGATCAGCACGCAGCGGATGTGGGCGGTGTTGAACAGGACGCTGATTTTCTGTTTGCGCTCTTGGGTCAACCGCTCTGGTCGGCAGGCACGGGTTGGTTGTTGGCAAAACAGGCGTGGAAAAGGGGGCTAAACGGTCTCAAGACATGGTTTGGTGAGGCGTTGGAACCTGCGCGCGGCTGGCTGGAAACCCGGTATGACAGCGCAGATGTTCAGGCGCTCTGGGCCCCGTGGGTGTTGCATGTCGGTTTGACACCCGAAGCCAGCTATGGCGGGCAGATGTCCCGCGTGATCGCCTTTGCGCTGGAGGCGGCAGGCGCACCGATTGTCAAAGGCGGGGCAGGGCAGGCGGCAGCAGCGTTCCGGTCGCTGATCGAGGCGCATGGCGGCGTCATTCGCACCGGCATTGAGGCGCGCAAGATCATGGTCGATGGCGGCAAGGTACATGGCGTCATCACCACGGATGATGAACAAATCTATGCCAAGAATGTGATCGCCAGCACGGCACCAGGGCAGCTCTATGAAGGGTTGCTGGGTGATCAATCGCCGCCGCAAACCGCCAAGAAATTTCGCCATGGGCGCGGCAATTTCCAACTGCACTATGCGCTGGACGGGCCGATCGAATGGGCCGCTGACGGGTTGGCGGATGTCGCACTGATCCATCTCGCTGATGGGGTCGATTCAGTCTCTAAATCCTGCAATGAAGCAGAGCGCGGCATGTTACCTGAGGTACCGACGATCTGTGTGGGCCAGCCGCATGCGTTGGACCCAAGCCGGTGCCCGGAGGGTAAAGCGGTGCTTTGGCTGCAAATTCCTGACGCGCCGATGCAGATCAAAGGCGATGCCGGGGGCAAGATCAAAACCACGCCGGAATGGACCGAGAAAACCCGCGAGGCCTTTGCCGACCGGATTGAGGCGATCCTGAAAAATCACATTCGCAATTTTGACGAAATCAAGCTCAAACGCCGGGCCTATTCGCCCGCCGATCTTGCTGCGATGAACGTCAATCTGGTGGGCGGCGATCCTTATGGAGGGGCCTGTGCACTGGACCAGTTTTTCGTCTGGCGGCCTGTCGCCGGGCAGGTGAACAACACCACACCCGTCAAAGGGCTGTACCATATTGGTGCCTCAACCCATCCCGGTCCGGGGCTTGGAGGCGGGTCCGGGTTCAACGTGGCCAATGCCCTTGGCGCGTCGAAAAAATCCAAAGGGGCAGGCGCATGAACGAATCCGCAGAGATCCCGACAGCGGCGGCAATACGACTGGCCGAAATGGGCCTTGAGAATTTTGCGCCCTACCTGATGAACCGGATTATGGGGCGCTATAATGCAGCATTGCAGACGGAAATGGCAGCACTTGGGTTGACCACCCCGCAGATGCGGTCACTGGCGGTGTTGTCAACAATCGACGGCATCTTGATCCGTGAATTGGCCGTCTATGCTGTGGTGCAACAATCGACCCTAAGCAGGGCGTTAGACGCGCTTGACCGCGATGGTCTGATCCGCCGCGAAACTGATGAAATCGACAGCCGGGCCACCCGCGTGTTCCTGACCGACAGCGGGCGCGAGACCTATGAACGGCTGTGGCCGCATATGTCGCTGGCCTATGAAGCGATGTTCAAGGGCATTGATGAAGCCCAGAAACGCGCCTTTGTCGGCACCTTGAAAACGATGCTGCGCAACATTCGCAAGCACGACTTTTAGGAAGGGCAGGGATGGCAGAGCGTTCGTTCAAAGCCGAGGTTGAACACCTGCGCAAGGGGGCCGGTGACGTGTTCACCGGCGAAGGCATTCTCGCGATCACCAAGGCATTGCTGGAAAACGGTGTGGGCTATGTCGGTGGGTATCAGGGCGCGCCAATTTCGCATCTGATGGACGTTCTGGCCGATGCACAGGATCTGATGGGCGAATTGGGCGTGCGGTTTGAGGCAAATGCGTCAGAAGCAGCAGCAGCGGCGATGTTGGCCGCATCCGTGCATTACCCAATACGCGGCGCGGTCACCTTCAAAGGCCCGGTTGGGGTCAATGTGGCGTCAGATGCCTTGGCCAACCTGTCATCATCGGGTGTGAATGGCGGTGCGTTGGTGATTGTCGGCGAGGATTACGGCGAAGGGTCCAGCATCATGCAGGAACGCAGCCATGCCTTTGCGATGAAATCGCAGTTCTGGATGCTGGACCCGCGTCCAAACCTGCCCAGCATCACCAAAGCGGTCAAAGACGGGTTCGAGCTGAGCGAGGCGAGCAATACGCCGGTGATGTTGATGGTGCGGATTAGGTCGTGCCATGTGACGGGCAGTTTCATCTGCCGTGACAACGTGCCGCCGCCTCTGACCGTCAAACAGGCGATCGCCAATCCACAAAGCGACTTTAACCGCGTGGTACTGCCGCCAATGAGCTATCTGCATGAGCAGGACAAGATCAAGAACCGCTGGCCTGCCGCAGAGAAATTCATCGTTGAAAAAAAGCTGAACGAGGTGTTTGGGCCGAAGAAAGCCAAGCTTGGCATTGTTGTGCAGGGGGGGATGTACAACGGTCTGATCCGCGCGCTGCAGCGGCTTGGACTGGCGGACATTTTCGGCAATGCCGATGTGCCGCTTTATGTGCTGAATGTGACTTATCCCCTTGTCAGAGACGAATTCGATGCGTTTTGCGAGGGCAAGGATCATCTGTTGGTGGTGGAAGAAGGGCAACCGGACCACATTGAACAACACCTCGGCTCGTTTCTGTATAAAGCGGGTCGGCGGCTAAAGCTTTATGGTAAAGACGTATTGCCGATGGCCGGGGAATACACAGGTCAGGTCATGTTGGATGGGGTGACGGGTTTCCTGAAAGCCGCCGCACCCGAGATGTTGCCGGGCAACGTGCGCGCGCCAAATGACGCGCCGCCCAAGATCCCGGATCTGTCCAAAACGGTGCCCATTCGTCCGCCGGGGTTCTGCACAGGTTGTCCTGAGCGGCCGATTTTTGCAGCGATGAAACTGACCGAACAAGAGTTGGGCAAACATCAGATCACTGGCGATATCGGCTGCCATTTGTTTGCGTCACTGCCACCGTTCGAGATTGGCGGAGCCACCATGGGTTATGGCCTTGGGCCTGCGTCAAACGCGGCGTTTGATGGCGGCGGGGAACGGCGGGCGATTTCGATCCTTGGGGATGGCGGATTTTGGCACAATGGGTTGAGTTCCTCGATCGGGAACATGGTGTTTAACAAATCCGATTCCGTGGCGGTGATTGTCGACAATTATTATTCCGCGGCCACTGGTGGGCAGGATGTTCTGTCGTCGCGGGCAGAAAATGCCACCAAGAATACTGGCAATCCAATATCTGCGGCGCTCAAGGGTGTTGGGGTGGAATGGATCCGTCAGATTGATCACACCTATGATGTGGCCAAGGTCAGGGCGGTGCTGCGCGAGGCGCTGACGACGGAATTCAAGGGACCAAAGGTGATTGTCGCCTCGTCCGAATGTATGCTGAACAAGCAACGGCGGGAAAAGCCGATCAGAACGGCGGCGATCAAAGAGGGGCGGCGCGTGGATGTGCCGCGCTTTGGTGTGGATGCGGATGTCTGTACGGGCGATCACGCGTGTATCCGGTTGTCGGGCTGTCCGTCATTGTCGCTCAAGCGGCTTGATGATCCGCTGCGCGATGATCCGGTGGCGCATATTGATCAGACCTGTGTGGGCTGTGGAAATTGTGGTGAGGTGGCGGATGCCGCCGTGCTCTGCCCCTCGTTTTATCGGGCCGATGTGGTGCATAATCCCGGCGGATTTGAGACATGGCGGGCAGGGCTGCGCGCCAGGGTCATTGGCTGGTTGCAAACGCGCCGGGATGCCAGACGCCTGCGGCTGGAGGAGATGGTGCCGTGAATGTGGCGCTTTCCCAAAAAACACCGGATGCACGGGTGGGCCAGATCATCAAGCTGGCGGTGATGGCCGTTGGCGGGCAGGGCGGTGGCGTGCTGACCGGGTGGATTGAAGCGCTGGCGCGGGCGCAGGGCTATGCGGTGCAGGCGACATCAGTGGCAGGGGTTGCGCAACGCACGGGCGCGACGATCTATTATCTTGAGATGACGCCGGCGAGTGATCAGCAACCGGTCTTTGCACTGGCCCCGTCCGCGGGTGATGTGGATATCCTGATCGCGGCCGAGATGATGGAGGTCGGTCGCGCCGTGATGCGCGGGTTTGTCACGCCGGACCGGACCACGTTGATCGGGTCGACGCACCGGGCGCTGGCCGTGTCAGAAAAATCGGCACCGGGTGACGGAATTGCGGATGCAGAAGAGGTACGCGCCGCCGCCGAAATCGCCTCACAGAGACTGATTTTGGCAGATATGGACAGGCTCGCTGTTGATCAGGGGTCGGTGATTTCCGCGTCTTTGTTCGGGGCATTGGCCGGGTCGGGTGCCTTGCCTTTTGCACGCGCCGCGTTTGAGGATGCGATCCGCGCCGGGGGCAAAGGCATTGACGCGTCGCTCAGGGCGTTTGCGGTTGGGTTCGACGCGGCAGAGCGGGGGGTGGCCCCGGCGGATCAGGTCGCAAAATCAGCCCTGCCTGCCCTCAAAGGGCCTGCGCGTCAGATGCAGGAATGGCAGCAACTGCTGAAGCGGGCAGAGGCAATGCCGGGTCCGGTGCAGGCAATGGTAAAAGCAGGATTGCACAAGGTGGTCGATTTTCAGGATGGCGCATATGGGGCCGCCTATCTGGACCGCCTGGACAGCATCCTTGCGCGTGACGATGCAGCGCGGGAATGGACGCTGTCCGCGACAGCGGCGAAATATATCGCCAATGCGATGGCCTATGACGACATCATCCGGGTGGCAGATCTGAAAACACGCGGGCCGCGGTTTGAGCGGATCAAAAAGGAAATGGGCGCGCAGGAGGATCAGCTGGTCCAACTCACTGAATATTTCCATCCCCGTGCCGAGGAAATTGCCGGCATGTTGCCCGCTAAAATGGGTGCACGTGTTGAGGCAAACCCAAAGCGGATGGCCCAATTGGATCGGTGGTTTGGCAAAGGCAGGCGGTTGCGCACAGATACCTTGCCTGCGTTTTTGAGTTTGCATGTGGTGGGCGGCCTCAAGGGCTATCGGTTGCGCACGCGCCGTCATGCGGTGGAACTGGCGCATTTGGAGGCGTGGTTAAGCCGAAGTCTGGCACCGCTTGAGCGTGATTATGCGCTGAGTGTTGAGCTGCTGAAATGTCGGCGGCTGGTCAAAGGGTATTCGGACACCCATGCACGGGGGTTGTCAAAGTTTGACAGCGTGATGAATGCCGCTGACCTGTTGAAGGGCCGCAGCGACGCTGCCGATTGGGTGGACCGGTTGGTCAAAGCCGCGTTGCAAGACCCGGACGGCAAGGCGCTGGCCGGCGCAATCGAGACCGTGCGCAGCTTTGCCTAAATCCCTTCAGGCGTCTTGTCTGACCTTTTGCCGTTGCTGGCCCAGCCCCTCAATCGACAGTTCCATCACGTCACCGACGTTCAGGAAAACCGGTTCCGGCTTCATGCCACTGCCAATACCCGGTGGGGTGCCTGTGCTGATCACGTCACCGGGATGCAGGGTCATCAGCCCGCTGAGGTGTTCGATGATTTCCGCCACGCTGAAAATCATCGTTGCGGTGTTCCCGGTCTGCATCCGTTTGCCGTTTACATCCAATGACATGGCCAGGTTTTGTGGGTCAGGGATTTCATCGCGGGTGACAAGCCAGGGGCCTGTGGGGCCAAAGGTGTCGCACGATTTTCCCTTGGTCCATTGCCCACTCAGATGCGCCTGAAAATGACGTTCGGTGACGTCATTGATCACACAGTATCCTGCCACATAATCCAGCGCGTTTACGGCGCTGACGTATTTTGCGGTGGCACCGATCACGACACCCAGTTCAACCTCCCAATCGGCCTGGGTTGCGCCGCGCGGGATGACCACATCGTCATTGGGACCGACGATGGCGGAGTTCGCCTTGATGAACAGGATAGGATGCTTGGGTATTTCCATCCCCATTTCAGCGGCATGATCGGAATAGTTCAGACCAATGCACAGGAATTTGCCGATGTTGCCAACACAAGCCCCGATGCGGGGATTGCCAGTGACCGCGGGCAATGTTGCAGGGTCAATCGCGCGAAGGCGTTTTAGCGTGGTATCATTCAAGGTCGCGCCGGTGATGTCATCCAGATGACCGGACAGATCACGCAGGGTATCGCCGTCCATCAGTCCGGGCTTTTCCGCGCCCATTTCTCCAAAACGTACAAGTTTCATTTGGGCTTTCCTTTTTGTAATTCAGTGATTGTCGCGCGGCATGTGTTTGCGTGCAATGTCCTGGAATTGGTCGGCACCTTCAAGGGTCATCCCCTGATCAAACCGCCCGACCTTTTCGCGAAACAGCATCTGCCAGGGCGATTGGTTATCTGGAACGCCATAGCCACCAGCGGCTGCCAGATCACGGGCGCGGGTCGCGAGTTCATCAAGCGGCACCAGCATGTCAGCGGTGCAGGTGTTCAGATCGATGCGCACCATGTCGCCGGTTTGCAAAAGCGCCAGCCCGCCGCCATCCGCCGCCTCAGGTGACGCGTTCAGGATTGAAGGGCTGCCTGAGGTGCCCGATTGCCGCCCGTCCCCGATGCAAGGCAGCGCCTCGACCCCCTGTTTCAAAAGATAGGCAGGGGGGCGCATGTTCACCACCTCGGCACCGCCGGGATATCCCTTTGGCCCCGCACCGCGCATGAACAAGATGCACTTTGCGTCGATCTTTTCGGCAGGATCATCAATGCGGTGATGAAAATCCTCTGGCCCATCAAACACGATTGCGCGCCCTTCAAAAGCATTGGGATCATCGGGGTTCGATAGATACGCCTGGCGGAAGTTGGGCGAAATGACAGAGGTTTTCATGATCGCGCTGTCAAAGAGATTGCCCGTGAGGTTGATGAACCCGGCCTGCGTTTTCAGCGGGTCGGAAACCGGTTTGATCACCTTGGTGTCCTCGGACCGTTTATCGGCACAATTGTCGCCCATGGTCTGACCGTTTGCCGTCATGGCACCCGGATGTGGCAGCAATCCGGCGGCGATCAATTCGCCCACGACCGCGGGCACGCCGCCTGCGTGTTGGTAATCCTCGCCCAGGTATTCCCCAGCGGGCTGCAGGTTCACCAGTAGCGGCACGTCATGGCCAATCTTTTGCCAGTCGTCATTATCAAGCGGCACACCAAGGTGCCGGGCAATGCCGTTCAGATGGATCGGGGCATTGGTGGACCCGCCGATCGCAGAGTTGATCACGATGGCGTTTTCAAACGCTTCCCGGGTCATGATGTCGGTGGGGCGCAGGTCCTCCCACACCATATCGACAATGCGTTTGCCGGTTTCATAGCTGATCTGCCCACGTTCACGGTAAGGGGCGGGAATTGCCGCAGAGCCGGGCAATTGCATGCCCAGGGCCTCGGCCAGCGAATTCATCGTGGTTGCGGTGCCCATGGTGTTGCAATAGCCAACCGAAGGTGCCGAGGATGCGACCAGCTCCATAAACCCGTCGTCGTCAATTTCGCCCGCAGCCAGCATTTCGCGGGCTTTCCAGACGATGGTGCCGGACCCGGTGCGTTCGCCACGGAACCAACCGTTCAGCATCGGACCAACCGACAGGGCGATGGCGGGAATATTCACCGTTGCTGCGGCCATCAACAGGGCCGGGGTTGTCTTGTCACAGCCGATGTTCAGCACGACACCGTCCAGAGGATAGCCGAACAACGTCTCAACCAGTGACAGATAGGCAAGGTTTCGGTCCAGCATCGCAGTGGGGCGTTTACCGGTTTCCTGAATGGGATGCACAGGCACTTCGATACAGGTGCCGCCCGCCGCGATGATGCCGTCACGCACGCGCTTGGTCAGTTCAAGGTGATGACGGTTACACGGGGACAGGTCGCTGCCCGTTTGAGCGATGCCAATGATTGGCTTGCCCGACTGCAATTCGCCGCGCGTTAACCCATAGTTCAGATAGCGCTCAAGATAGAGCGCGGTCATTTCGGGGTTATCGGGGTTCATGAACCATTTGCGCGAGCGCAGGTCTTCGATCTGGATCCGTTTTCTGGATGTGCTCTTGTCGTTCATTGGCCTGACCAACCTCCGTCAATGATATGTGGATGCCCAGTGGTAAAGGCGCTTTCGTCGCTGGCAAGATAAACGACCAGCGCTGCGATTTCTTCTGCTGAGGCGACGCGGCCCATCGGCTGACGTGCCACAAATTGTTTCAGGGCAGCGTCCTTGCTGCCCAACTCTTTGCCCAGGGCGTCAACCCGGTCTTGCCAGCTTGGTGAATCAACCGTGCCGGGGCAGATGCAGTTGCACCTGATGCCTTTGTGGACGTAATCAACCGCGACCGATTTGGTCAGCCCGATCACCGCCGCCTTGGTGGTGCCATAGATGAACCTGTTGGGTGCGCCAATGATGGATGACGCGGCGGATGACATGTTGATGATTGACCCTGTCCCACGGCGCAGCATGCCGGGCAATGCCGCGCGGATGGTGCGCAGCATGGAGCCCAGGTTCAGATCAAGGGCAAAGTCCCAATCGGCGTCCGTCGCATCAAGAACAGTGCCGTGATGCACAAAGCCGGCGCAGTTAAAAAGCACGTCCGGGTCTGCGCGGGCCACCCCCTGCGCCACGCTGTCATCACAGCAGACATCAAGGGCAAAGGTGTCGACCCCTTCCAGTGTGCTGAGCGCATCCATGTTGACATCCGTGGCGAAAACCTGTGCCCCTTCGGCGGCCATGGCCAACGCGCTTGCACGGCCAATGCCCTGCCCCGCAGCCGTCACCAGAACGCGTTTTCCGCTTAATCGTCCTGACGTCATGCCGCTGTCGCCCCTTTCGCATGGCGGGCCAGATGGTCCGCGATTTTGCCCCGTGTTGCGGCGGCATCCCCTGACAATGCAGCCTGCAATATCTGTTGATGATGGCGGATGTTGTCGGTGATAAATTCAAAGCTGAGGTCTGCAAGCATGACCTGTTGCCTGAACCGCGCATAGACCTGCGCATGCATGGATATCAGCGTGTCAGAACCGCAGGCAGAGATCAGTGTCTCGTGAAATTCCCATTCCGCGCGGGTCCACAGATCAACCAGATCCGATGGATCCTTGCTGGCGTGGATGCGGCAATCGATATGGCTGAGCTGATGATGTGCCGCTGTCAGGCGCGCCTCCCAGGCGACGCCGCCAAATTGCATGGACAGTATGGCCCCTTCACCTTCGAGCAGAACACGCAGATGGGTGAGTTCCGCCAAAAGCGGGGCGGATCGTTCCGGCACCCGAAACCCACGCTGTTCCTGAAAAGTGACAAGGCCAACTGTGGAAAGACGAAACAGAACCTCGCGCACTGTGCTGGCAGAACACCCAAGATCGACGCGCAGCTGTTCGGCGCGCAGCTTTGTCCCATGGGCGTATCTGTTGGTGATCAGCCCATAGTGCAGCGTTTCATAGATGTCGTTGTCTTGGGACATGCAGGTGATCATCCGGGAAGTGGTCACAGGGGTGATAAGACGAAAAGTTCTGGGATAATACTGTAATTTCAAAACTGCCTCAAATTTCGAGATTATTGGAGTATTGCGTTGGTTTGGTAAGGAATATGGATGCGAAAGTGTGAGCGATAGTGAACCGCATCTCTTGTTGGAGCGGTCGCAGATGAACTACACGTTGTTACCCGCGCGGGTTATCTTTGCGGGATCCGCAAAACTATATTCAGGTATTTGATGAATCATCAGGGTACATGAACGACGTACACCTGATCGCCACAAAGACAATCGACTTGTGGTAGCAGAAACTGCTGAGCCCGCGATCGTTGGCAAACTAGTATGGTAGATTCGTTAGCAGCGCGCTCAATTGAACACATGCGGTCTCACAGACGATTCAGAAAACTCTCGTACTCTTGCATGGCTGCCAGCATCTCTTCCCTGTATCCATGCCTATTATACACCCCAGCCACACCACCAAACGATCCGCTTTGATGGTTCAGCATTTTCTCAGTCACATGAATCGGTACACCCAGACGCGCCATGTTTGAAGAAAATGTTCGCCTGAGATCATGCAAGGTGAAGTGATCAATCCCAAGTACCTTGTCGAGCTTGTTTTTTACCCGTCGAAATCCATTGAATGGACGGGATGCATCCCTACCTGGAAACACGTATGTACCCACACCCGAGCGCGTTTCGATGAAATGAAGAGCCGTCTTTGGCAAGGGGAGCGTGTGAGCGCGATGGTTCTTGGTTCTGTCCCCGGAGAGCACAAGGCATCCCTGATCGATTTCATCCCATCGAAGATTTCCAATTTCGCTTTTCCTCTGCCCGGTCAAGATGAGCAGCGCCACAAGATCATTGAACAGATCCCGGTTCTTCGTAACATGCCGGTATAGCACCCGAAGCTCATCATCATTGAGCACCCGATCCCGCGAGCGCAGGCGAGCGGGTTTCTTCTCCGCCCCAATTGGGTTGTGGGGCAAATATTGATTACGCACACACCAGTTTAGAAACACCTTCATGGCGGTAAAAGCATAATTCTGATTGGTTGGCGTAGATCGCAGTTCCTCCAATTTCGCAAAGATATCTGACCGCTCAATATCAGCGAGGTGTTTCGCGAAAGCGAAGAATTTCAGGTGACGGCGATATTCTCGTACCGTCAGTGGACGAAGCCGACTTTCGCAATCCGTCAGAAAGCGCGCAACTGCCTGATCGTAGGTAATCGTGACATCCTGGTGTTTGCCAAATGAGGCTTCCGACAAAAACAGCCGAGCCGACTGTCTGGCGTTCTGGAGGGTCAGAGACGGATATCGGCCAAGAGTTTTGAGCCGCCTCTTTTCGCCGAACATGACCACGAATGACTTGCACTTGGGTGAGCATCGAAGGCCAAATCCTGGAGTGGCTTGATCCCAATAGGTCACCTGACCATGAGGCGGGTGAGTCAGTTTCTTAATCGCCATATCGGTGAGATGAGTCTTCATTCTAGTCTCTTTCTAGTCACATAGATCGAAGGTATAAGGAGGGTGCTCTATGTTCAAGTATGATTGTGAAGAACGTAAATTATACTATATATTACAAAGAGGTAATAGCTGATATGTTCAGGTAAGCTATACTATAAGAATCCGTCTCATAATAACTTTTAATCAGTAGGTCGCCGTTACAAAACCCACGCTGGACTGCTGCGCGATTACTAGCAACACAGCGGCACAAATCGTGACTGGTCCAAGTTCGAGCGGAGGATGAGTGCGGTTCGGTGAGTTGGGCCAAACCGATATCCTCCAGAATTATTCCGTCGTAGAGTCTCGCTCCAAAATTTCAGCAACACGGGAGACATCATCGAGAGTTTTGGTTTTTACTTGGCTGATCAAATCCATGGCTTCCGGTGTTGCTATGATCGCTGCGATCCTTTGTTTTTGCCTCTGGACGGATATTTCATGAAGTGGTGCCAAGTCCGGATCGTTCATCAATTGCTCAAGCTCACGCGTGAAGCGAGGTAGGTTCCTTTGGGCGGTGATGTCCTGACAAGAATTCCAATCCATTCGTACCCAGTATTCGGCCCCTTTTTCCTTTTTCTCAGGAGCCATCCTTTCATGTTTGACCAGGAATGCGTGCAATGATCGCAGAGGATAGTGATTAAGTTGAACCAAATCGTATCCGACAGTCTTTTTATCGGAACGCCATCCGCTCTTTGCCCGCTCCTTTGTAATATCCTGGCCTGATCCGTTCACCCAGAAAACCTCATTTAGAAGTTTTTTGGGAAGGCTGCCGGGCCGGTGTGTGCTGAGGGACTGATAGGCGTCAATATTGCGCGTAGCGGTTTTGAACCCCCAGGCAGTATACGGTTTGGGGAGATAGGACGGTGCACATCTGTCAAATTGTGCGATGGTTGGTTGATCGTAGTATTCTTCTAAACCCGCTGATCCAAAAATGCGCTGTGTCATAGCGATGTTGGTGACATTTTCAGGCAACGCCTTAACGAGACAGTCAAAGGTTCCGTTCCCGGTTCGGATGTTAATGAACTCATCCGCATCAATATGTACGATCCAGTCAGCTTCATACACTGCTGGCCTGACCATCACATCCTGCAACGCTGTCGATTGTGGTGACTTGCCCGACCAGTCGTCGTTGTTCACATGCGTAACGATGCCATGCTTTTCCAATTGTTGGAGCATCTCGTCCGTTCCATCGGAACAATCGTTGGTGAAAATCAGGAAATGATCAAACCCGATCGCCCGATGATAGGCGATCCATTCCAGCAAGAATGGGCCTTCGTCCTTCATCAAAGCGATGATGAGATTTCCCGTCCAACCTTCCTCCGGTTTCTTTGGGGGCACATGTTCAAATGGTGGTTGGGCCGCGGTTTCATCAAAGCCAACAAGATCGTTTCGTGGCACAAAGCGCCCGCCAAGCGCGTCTGAACCAGTTGTTTTGGGCGATGGTTCTGACTTCTTTGACGGTGTTGAGACGGTTAACTTTCGGTCATGTCCGGGGACCGGTGTGTCCGGTTTTGCCTTTTCAGGGATGGCGCTTGTTTTTCCCTCGTGGCCAAAAAGAGAGGGTTCGGTGATAAAGTCAGGTGTCAGGAATTTGGACAACTTTTCGGGTTCGTCCTGTTCTATGTCGTAGACAATGAAATGTTGCCCGGTTTCTTTAAAGAATGCAGGGACCTCGACATGATGTTTGTCCCACATGGCCGACCATGCTTCGACCGTTTCCTCCATTGAGGTCAATCCCAAGCCCTGCCGGTATCGCTCACCATAGTTTTGGGTTGTTCCGTGGTTCAGTCTGCTTTTGATCCAACGGTCTTTGCTGCGCGTGTTCAGAATGAAATAGGAGCGCGGATAGTAGGCGGCGAAGGAGCGATAAAAGGTGCAGGCTTCGATCACATCCGTCTTTTTGACAGATTGCATGTCGGTATATGCCGTCCACTTGTCCCAGCCCTTGAGAGGCGGTTGTCCGGAAGAGACGTTTTCACTGATCCCGCGCGCCAGGTCACCACGTTTGAAGTGCACTGATTTGATGCCATTTCTCTCAAAAAAATCATAGAAAGATCGGGTTCCACATTTGTTGAAACCAATCTGGAAAATTCTGGGTTTTATCGTGTCGAACCTGAGCCCATCCACCTCAAAGCGCATTCTCGTAACCTTTCCGTGTGCATTCTGTTTTTGGGAATTATGAGTGGTTGATTGCTTTCATACAACAGCTGATGTCCGGGAATTTTGCTAGGTCTCGCCTATCTTTCAATACGGGAAAGTCTTATGAAATGAGGCACTTCCTAAGTTCTTTAGGGTGACGCAGACACTGCTTTGTCTTGACGCGCGGGGATCGGAAAGGGGGGAAAAAACTGGCATTATGACCGATTTCTCGCTATAGGTGATCCAAAGAAAAGCCTCCGGAAGAGATGCTACGCAGTGCAGGTAACGCTACCGATGAACGTCAATGAAGCGGCTATGCAGCCGCCGAATCCCACTGACTTGCAGAATTGGGCCCATCAGATCCGCGAATTAGATGGCGCATATGTGGTACCTTCTGTTCACAGAGGGCTGGTTCAGGAATGTGGCGTTTTCGACCGTGACAAGAGCTACTGCCACGATACTGTGCTGTGGCGAGGGAAACCACTCATGACCCTCCCCAAGGTTTTGGATTTGTCGGCCCCCAAGGACGTATTGGAAGGCACCTATCTTTGGGGTGGCGTCCTCCATGATCATTTTGGGCATTTTCTAGTGGAAACGCTTGGTCGCATCTGGGGGTATGGCGAGATTCCAGGCAAGATCGACGGTGTGCTGTTCTTAAGGAAACGCCCATATGCGTCGTCGGATGGCAAAGCTGTCAGATGGCATACGGCTGAAAACCCATTCTTATCGCGTTTTCAAGACCAGATATTTACCCATCTTGGGATCAAGGCCCCAATCGGCATTGTGAGCGCCCTAACGGAAGTGACGAAACTTTGGGTGCCGGGGCAGGGGTTTGGGATGTCGCGCATGACAACCGGTACCCCTAAATTCAGAGCCTTCATTAAAGAAAATTTTGCACAAAACATTTCGCCGGAAGGACCCGAACGGCTCTATATTTCGCGCTCAGCCTTTGGTGCGCGGCGTGGTGGAATAATCGGTGAGACGGTCGTTGAGGAGCAGCTAAAGAAAAGCAGGTACACCATATTTCACCCGCAACAGGAAGACGTCGAAACGCAGATCGCGCGATACAAAGCAGCACGCGAGATTGTCGCCCCTGATGGATCCGCCCTGCATCTTCTTGCGATGGTTGCCAGGCCAGATCAGAAAATTGCGATGATCAAGCGGCGCAGTTCATCCGCCGCTGGCGGGATCGAAAATCATCTGGCATCGTTTTCCGGTACGCGCCCGCTGGTAATAGATGCAATTGGCGAAAATTGGATTAGATCAGACAGGAAGCGCGTTGACCGGTTTTCATTGGCGACACTTGATCTGCCGGCATTAGGCAAACAACTGGCTGATGCGGGCATGGCAACAAATAAGGGGTGGAAAGAAACCAGTGAAGCCACCCAACGCCGCTATCTCAAAGATCTCGAAAAGAGCAGTAAATTCACCTTCCGCCCCCAATCCAAACCTGCTCCAGACGCTCTGCCAAAAGGGATCGTCGCCAGTTGCCATGGTATCCAAGTGCCCAAATCCTTTGCCACCGACCCCAAATGGTTGGTTCGAAAGATAAACAACGGGCGATATGAAAAAGAGGAAATTGCGGGCGCTCTACATCTTGTCAAGTCAACGGACCGGGTCCTGGAATGTGGGGCCGGCATTGGGATTGTCGGCACAACGATCGCGCATAATTGTAAACCTCAGAAGGTGCTTTCCTTTGAAGCAAACCCGAATTTGATCCCTGTGATTGAGGCGACCTACAAGCACAATAAGGTGGATCACACCATTTCGGTGACCAATGGCGCACTTCTAAGCGGCAATGACGTTCCTGAAAGTGTCACATTCAATGTCTCCAAGCGCTTTGCATTTTCATCATTAGACACCCCAAAACGTGAACTGTCTGAGCAAATTACAGTGCCAGCGTATGATTATGCAGCCGTGAAAGCGGATTTCGCTCCCACAGTTCTGTTAATGGATATTGAAGGTGGAGAGCTTGATTTCCTTGAAGGCGCTGATTTGTCAGGGATCAATGTGGTGGTCATGGAGTTCCATCCAGATGTCTATGGTATGGATGGGATGTCGCGTTGTAAGCAGCTTCTGAGACAATCTGGCCTTGATCCAGTGCCCCGAAAATCATCAGAATTTGTCTGGGCGGCGCAGAGAAACAATTAAGAGAGGGCGAGCAATGGACATCTCGACCATGCCAAGAATGCAAAACGGTTTCTGTTGAAGCAAGAACTTGAGATAATTCAGGCAAAGGAACCTTTGCGGATGGCCTGCTGGCGCGGGACATCGGACAAGCTGGTTGTTGTTCTAAGTGGTGTGGGGCAGAACCCCGATGAATACCCTCCTTTTGAGTTTTTCAAATCCGCGACAGAAGATCAGAAAAACCATGCCCTCTTCATCAGCGACAAGAGCCGGAGTTGGCTGAACGGTGATGGTGTAAGTGCCCAAATAATTGATCGGATCGGGGCGTTCGCCAAGGAGGTGGGAACTTCTGACATTCACTTGTTGGGCAATTCCATGGGGGGGACGATGGCCTTGCTTCTCAAAGATTTGGTTGGGGCAAAGACCGTGTTGGCAATTGTGCCGCAATATTCAGTCTCACCGGATGTTATGCCGGAAGAAAAGCGGTGGAGAAAATACAGAAAGAACATCAAAACCTATGACTTCCCAGAGGTCAGGCTGCGAAGAACGGAAGGTCAAACCGTTTTCATCGTTCATGGGGATACGCCCGGGGAATTGCTACATGCACAGAAATTCTCTCAGTTTCATGGATTGCGCCATTATATCGTTCAAGACCAAGGCCATAACCTAAGCAGGAAGCTGAAACGCAAGCAGCAATTGTCCGATATAATCAGTGCTGCGATAAACGGCAGACCTTACAGGTTCAGACGCTTGATGCGGCGAAATGGCGCTGTTTTCAGGCAGGATTTTGACTCCGGTCACCTTGTGCAACCTTCTTCGTCAAACGCCGCGGATGCGTTGGTGTCAGCGGTGACGCCAAAATAGTGATCTATACGATCAAGGAGATCATTCGCGCCATATCTCGACCAGATCGCACTGTCATATCTGTCCGATACGCAGTGAGCTTGGCGCTGATGTCCATCAACTCCCGTTCCTCAGCTGTCGAGAGACGGTCGAGCGTCGCTTCAATTGAGTGGTCAGAGACGAGCATCGGAAACCGGTAGCAGGATTCAGAATAGCGATCCATGATCATCGGAACACCAAAGCCAACCGACATAGATGTGGTCGAAGTTATTTTGATCGTTTGATATTGTGCAAAACCATCTGCGATCAACGGGTGGAAGAACGTTGCCGAACGAAAGCAATTAAAAACATCTTCATGCGGCACTTCATTGTTCGCACCCGCAGGCAAGATCGTGATCTTATGGCTCAATTTATTTTCTGCGATAGCGTCTGCAACCAGATCCCGAGAGTCACCGCTGGACGGAAACTCAAAGACAAGATTTTCCCATCGCGCAGGATCGGCAGACAATGCATCAATCAGTCCAAGGTAGTTCCGCGATCGCAACGTCAAGTTGCCCGGAACAACAACTTTGCGTGGGGTCGACACGTGATAATCTTGCGGTGTGTCGGTGAGCACATAGGGGGCAAGGAACCCAAATTTATCTATGTATTTCCCATCGGTACGCGCGTTCAATGCGGACGTCACATGCATTCCCAAGGTCATGAATACAAAATCAGGCCGCCCCAATAGATCAGTGAATTTGGGGTTTTTCATGAATTGGTCGACATTGTGTATCAGCGCAATGACCGGCTTGCCGCATCGTTTCGCCCAGTTCGCGACCTTGGGTCGGTTTAATGTATTTACGATGACGAAATCTATGTCGTCTGCCAACTCGCGATCCCAATCAACCGCTTCTGCGTCCTGATCCGGCGACAAAGAATGATATCGAATATCTGCAATGCCCCCCTGAACAAGCTGAAAGATGTCACCGCGGACCCGCTTAATCCTGCGGTTCAGCAGAACTGTGGGTCGATAGCCTGCAAAATTACATGCCGCGATGACTGAAGGAAGCACCTCTTCATGACGAGGTTCAAACTGAACGATCAAGCATTTCCGCATCATCTCGACTTCTTCCAGTTCTTTTGTGACCTGGGCTGTGGTCTAGCAAGCCGCTGTTAACTTAACCAGTATCTTCGGTTCAAAATCTGGACGGTGTCTTTGGTTTGCGCTGCAATCTATTTGAGCACCCGACCCGGCCCCCAAAGGCTCCATCATTCACAACGAGAATGTGATTTCATCCCGGGGCGCGTGCGCGGGTGGGTTAATGTAGCAAGGCCAAAGCGGGGGATTAAACGCACCAGCCCATAAATATGGATATGTCTAAATCAATGAACTCAGGGTTCAGAGCGGTGCGGTGTAAGAGGCGGGCTGGTTCACGATCGCTGCATGCCATTGTCCGCTCAGGGTCGATTGATGCGCAAGGCACTGCGACAGAGCCAACAGAAACTAGCTATCGACGACTTTTCGCAAGAAAACCAGCGCACAGATCAGAGCGACAAACGACAGCAGAACAACCGACCCAACGGACGCGGCAAACCCTGCCTGTGCCAGCAAAGCAACTGCTGCAACGCCTCCAAGCCTTGCGAATGTGATATCGAGGCTTGTGCAGATGGCGCTCAGACTTTGCGGAGCGAATTGCAGGACCAATTGGGTTGATGGCGCATTGCTGCAGGCAAATCCAGCCCCAACCAATGCAGCGGATAAAGTGAGCCATCCTATTCCATGGTAGAAGTATACGACCAGAAAGCTGGCCGCGATCAGGAACGGTGCCGCCAGAACGATAATCCGCACATGGTAGCTGTCCACCCAATTTCGCAGGAGCGTTCCGACGATTGAAAATGAGAGCCAAATCGCAGCCAGGATGAGGCCAATCGAATTCACACTGTAGTCAATATCTGCCAACCAGAGCGGTAGTCTGAACAGGAAAAAGGTGATGGCACCATATGTACAGAAGATGTAGCCGAAGACGAGCCAGACATCGCCTGTGCCAAACAGCAAACCCAGATTTGGTAACTTCTGGGCGCTGGGCATAAATTTCCCGGCTTCCGTTTTCACAGACAAGATCAGCGCGACGCCTGCGAGAACTGCGAATAGAACAAATACCGATTGCCAACCGGTGGATGTGATCGTCTGGCTAAGGGCCAGAGGGGCAAAAGTCGCCACGTACCCTGTTAAACTGCCCCATATGATTAGGATCTTACCCGGTCGATGCGGCAACGTTCTGGTGAGGAGAAGCGGGACCAATGGCGAGAAAATACCACCCCCAAAACCCTGCAGAACGCGACCTGCAATCAGCATCTCGAAGTTCGCTGCATATGCAACGATGGCTGCCCCCAAGGCGAACATCACGACGCCGGTAGCAAATACTCTTTTGATGTTGAAAGCATCCCCGATCAAGCCTCCAACGATGACACCAAGTGCCACCGAGATACCATAGGAGTTGAAGACCCAGGCAACGTGGCTGAGCGTCAAATCATAAAATGTCTGAATTGCTGGAAGAACCAGCGGAACCAAAGTCAATTCCATCACGAAAGCAATGCTTGCGGCAATCGAACTGATGATCGTTCTGCGTGACGCCAAGGTCATCGCAAAACGCTGTTTTTTCGGTTCAATGCAAGCACTGTCTGACATTGATCTTATCGACATCCGTTGGAAATCATTAAATGCCATCAAGCAACGACACCAATTGGTCTTACCATCAAACTTTGTGCAGCATTATGGCGATCATGTGACATTTCTCCGGGTTGGATCTCCAGGAAGTGCATGATCTCTTCCGTGTTCATCCAGACAAGTGCGTCTTCATCGGTCACTTGATTGTCAGGTCCAAGCCATACACCGGGTTCGCAGTGGGTATAGCCGTAGCGAGCCTGGATTCCTTTGTACGACAATGTTGTCGGTACAAAGCCGAACACATAGTCAGGCACCCAGGTCTTCAGCGCCATTTCCAGAACGAAGCGCGAAAGAAGAGGTGTTAAGCCCAGCTTTCTATGCCCGCCATCACCAGCCTTCAGCCAGAAATCACCGTGATAGCAGACTTTTCCAGTGATCTTATGCAGGGCTTGGGGTCGAGAATAATAGGTGCGATCCGGATCAGGTGTTGAGTTTGGCGTCATGTACTTGTGCCGGTGCATGTCCATGTGCTGGCCAAGTGTTACGCCTGACAAATCCAACAGTCTTATTGCCTGCGTGTGAACCAGCTCGTCGGTTTCATTAAATCCGCAAACCCAGAATGCGTTGGACTGATCGACGTAAGAACAAGTAACATCGAACATCGGATACAGTCCTGATCGGTCTTTCTGTAAGTTCCGTATCCTTCGGTAAGCCGCAAAGTCGTCTCCGATCTCAACACGCATCCCTGCTTCTTCAAGCTTCTTGATAATGCCCGAGACGCTATTGATCGTGTTGTATAGGCCGAGTGCTGACATTAGCTTTCCCTTGTATTGACCTACTCGGCCTTAACAGAATTTTTCATTTAAATGGGGTACTTGCCCCACATTTATATTTAACACAAAGACCAACTAAAGTTCGAAGTCCATGACAAGTTCCTGCGGTACGCCAGGAACATCCACAGACTCAAGAGCATCGATTTCGATATCGTTCGTGATTAGAACCAGAACGCCAAGACCTGGAGTCCCATCAGGAAAGACGCAGCCCATCAACAAGCGTTGAAAACTGACCGGTATCACCTCGTCGCTGTCTTCTTTCGGAAGATAGGCATAAAGGTGATCAAGGCGAACACCCCCTTCGCCGTAGATGCGTGAATAAGCCCCAGAGATGAATTCATTGAAATCATCGCCAACGTTGTCTTCCTGCATCAGTTTTCCGATGGCGCTTTTTGACCAAGCCCATCCAAACCATTTTGCATAAGCTGAACTCTTGCCCACTTCGACAAAAACCCAACCGTTCACGCCCTTTCTGTAGATCACCAGATAGGGCCTGACGTCGGCCATCGCAGGATCTTCGATTTGCGTTTGAGCCATCCCCCAGGCACCAAGGGCGGTCTTCATAATGGGCAGGCCGTTGGAGGCCAGCCGAAACATAGGCTGCTGCTGGGAAAAAAACTCACGTCCGTCAGGGTCGAGATAGCTGCTCACTTCCAGCCATTGCGAACTTTGCTTGGTGACCTGAGACTGGCCCGACCAGGTTTCGATGTGCCTTAATATGGTCTCAGCGTCTGCAACTGACGCCTTTCCAAAAGGTGTCATCGAATATTCGCGATTTTCAACTACAAATAGTGGCTGTCCCTTGATCCTTTCGAGGTCATTGATGTGCCGTCGCACAGTCTGTCTCGTTGTTTTCAGTTCGTCGCATGCCTTAGTTAAATTCAAAGTTTTGCTTAAAGTTATAAAAGCGCGCAACATAGCTACAGTTACGCCACCACTGTCTTTGGACTGATACAAACTCTATCTCCGCACGTTTAATAACAAAAAAATGAGCAACCAATAATCTTTTGGTCGGTCATTGACTGACATGAATACTTTGAAATTACCATAAATAACACCTTACCTTTCAACAAGGTTCACTTATTGCGAGAAGTGCGCTTTTTTGGCAATCCTCACCCAGCCTGATTTGAAGTCGTTACTCTTGGACAGGCGAATACTGACTGCTGATGCGGTTTTTGCGTTTGTGATGATGGCAGATGCTTTCTGTCGTTCATAATCACGATGGGTCGGCTTCCTGCGGTAGGGCGGATTCTAGGCTGAATCAGGCCATTATGTCTCATTCTGGACCCTATTCAATCACCTATAGGTTGCATTACCGATCAGAGATTTAAGACGGGGATGAATGGTCAGGCCATCCCACTGCGATAGCTCAAGAGAAATTGAACAGATGGATCAAGATCGGCAAAAAGGTGCCATTTTTCGAACATAATATCGGTCTATTACCTACCCAAATCGAAGAAAGGAATCGAATTGAACTGCGATATCAAAAAACTGTTCGATCTCTCCGAGATGGCTGCCAGCCCACCACCGGGCGCTCAGAACGTTCGCCGTGGGGCGATTGTGAAGGGACCAGGTGGGAATTGGGTCCCATGCGCCATCAAGATTGCGCCGGGGACATTTTATTCAGGCCTCTTCCAGGTCGGACCCGGACAGCGACAGGTTTGCATTCCAGATGTAACCATGTCCTGCGCTGATGCCGCCTTGTTGCGGGCGATTACATTGGCGTCTTTTGCTGCAGCGTAGATAATCGGCATCCTTTTGTATCGATCCTCTTTTGGACGGTCCTCCTAATCCGGTATCAGGCTGGCGGACCCTCATCCGCATTAGATTGCCGGCATTAACTGTTTTCCGTCTGCCTTGCGTCCAGTTCAGACAAATCCAACCCGCGCTCGACCGCAAAGGCCCGAGTTGCGCGCAGGTTATCTGCGGCACCCATCAGGTGATTGGCAACGGAGCGCAGCAGGCTCGTCGCTACTGCGGCGTCGTTCTCAATGACAGCCAATAGTTCGTTGGCACCGATCCGCAGAAACACACTGTCTTCGATAGCTATCAGGTTCAGGGGGCGTTTTTGATTTTGAATCACAGCCAGATCACCGATCAACCGTCCGGGTTTGATTTCTGAAATAAGAATGTTCTGACTTTCCGCGTCAGGCCAATACAACCCTGCCAAACCCTTTACGCACAAATACGCCGCGTCTGCGTCTTGCTGAGCCTCAAAGATCACTTGTCCAGCTTTGGTCTTGTACCATTGGCTGCTAAAGGCGAGCAATCGTTGTTGTTTTTGGTCGAGACCAGCAAAAAGTTCGGTCTGAGCCACAATTCGCAACTTGCGATTCAGGTCTTGCCGCGCATCTTCATCGCCGGGGTCTTCGTCGCGTGCGCCACCGTCGATCCGGCCGTCCTTGATCTCTACGATCAAGTCATAAGCTTCGGGATTTAGGAATTCTCTTTCAATGAATATTTTCGTCGTATCAGGCATCAGATCGCTGATCCGATCACGCATCTGCGAACGTGCATTTTCATCATGGCTGGCCAGCGCATTCCCCAGGATCAGAATATCCGGTTTCTTGATCCCGGCACGGCTAAAGGCGATCCGCTCACGAAATACCGCTGGCAGATTTTCCCCGCCTTGCGAGGTCACGAGGTCAAAAACTGATTGAGCGGCCAGTCGCCTGACCCCATTCTCGTTCAGCACTTCGACGGCGATGTCTTCAACCTGTTTTTCCCGCGCCCCGGCCATGCTTGAGACTCGACCAAAGATCGCATTGCCAAGAACGGACATCACCGGGATGTATTTCAGCGGGTCGATGGTTTCAAACATCCCGTCAAGTTCCGCCACGATCTGTTGGGCTTTGTGCTTTCTGATTTCCAGAACACGTTCTTTGAAAGACGCGCTGAAAGCGGGGCCGATCTGTTCTGCCGAAAACGCAAATGGCACCGTCAGCATCAACGCGAAATCGTCAGGCGGCAAACCTGCATCCCCAACCTCGCGCCGTTTTGTCGTTATGGCACTAAGGCGATGATACAATTCATCGTCCATATTGAGACGCCGAAACAGCGGATGATCGGTGCCGTCATTACCAAAGGTCGCTGTCAGCCCTTCAATGACACCGACCGAGATCTGCGCAAGTTCATCCACAATCCCGTTTTCTGCCAACATTTCGACAAAGCCGGCTTCTTTTGACAGCGTTTCCTGCGTCAAAAACCGAGTGGGCAACGCATATAAAAGATTGCTTGCCAGCGGAGAAACCGGATTGAATTTTTCGGGATCAAAAGCATACACTATGTCGTCGAGCCCGGCCTTGCTGAGGCGGCGGGCAATCTCTGGCCGCATCTTCACAATTGCATCGACAAGCTCAGGCTGCGCGTCTGGTTCAAGACGGGATCGGAGCGCGCGTCGCACCATAAAATCATCGATGCCCATGGCCTCGACAAGTTGAAACCACCATTCGCGGATATCGTCGGACGTTTCAAATCCGGCAAGTTTGGGATCAACCCAATCGACGTCGAACGGATCGACACTGTTGCCTGAGCGCGCGGATTCTTCTTGGCGGCGCACCACGGCATAGGCTGTTTCAAGGGCAGCAGCAGGCGCGCTTTTGAACGGCATCAACAGGTTTTCGCCAAGCGTCCCCTGAAATATCTGGGGTTTTGAATGGGCGTACCCGATGCTGTTGGCGACCACAGCCTGATGTAGTTCATTCAATTCATGCCCGGCGATCCGCACTTTTCCACGGTGGGGAATAACCTCTCGCGTCAGAACATCTGCAAAGGCCAAAGCCGCGGTTTCACTATTCGTCTTTATGGCAACGCGTGCGCCCTGAGGAATCACGAGATTGATATCTTCCAAAACCGGGTGCCCCTCATCATCAAACACCGTCACATCATCTAATTCTATGTCGCCTTTCAGGTCGGGGAATGTGTCGGGTGCACCCTCAAACAATGCGTCATCGACCAAAGTCTTGGGGGCGAATTTTTCAGTAACAACTTCCCAGCGCAGCGCCATATCCTGTGTCTGGTTGTAATAGGCGAGAAGCTCTTTCCAGGGCGACGACAAATCCTTGTACGCCGCCAATGCAGCAACAAGCGCGCCCACGGTAATCTGCCCTGTGATCGCAAGATATCCGCCGACCGAATAGAAAAAGAACGGGGTCAATTGGTTGATGAAGTTGTTCAGGAACTTCATGAAGAACTTCTTTTGGTAGATCTCCAGCCGAATGCCAAACAGGCTTCCCAACCGGTCCGAAAACAATGACATCCTATGACGAAGTCCGCCGTTGGTCCGAATATCGCTCACTCCGACAGCGGTCTCACCAATGTCGGCGGCCAGTCTGCGCACTTCCTGAATCCTGGCCTTGTTGAGTTGGTTGATCTGGCGCTGCAGCTTTGGGATGATCCAGGCTTGCAGGGGGATCAACGCGACGGATGCCAAACCGAACCAGAAGCTCTGTGCAAACAGGAATACCAGAATGGTCATCATCTGCCCGGCCTGAAACACCGGCTGCGACAGCATATCCCCCATGAGGCCGCCCATGGGCTCTGCTTCGGATGTCACCATCGATACCAATTCACCCTGGCTGGTTGTGCGAAAAAACGGGCGCGGAAACCGCAGGAGGCGCGTCAGAAGCTGAAATCGAAACCGTCGAAGCAGGCGTTCTGCCAGCACACCTTTCATGGTGTTCAGCTTCATTTTAAGAAGCCCGTTCGCCAGCACAGCCAGCAAGAAGCCAATGCAAAGCACCATCAAGAATTGGATCTGGCTCAGCGTAATGCCCAGCACCGTTACATCGTTGCCGGACCCGCCGATTGCGTCATTAATGATCCGCTTGGGCAATTCCAATGAAACATAAAGCAAGGGGAACGTCAGCAGAGTAACGCCCAGCAAGACAAGCTGATCGCGCTTTGAATATTTCCAGATGAACTGAAAAAGGCTCTTATCCATGCTTGTTTTGTCCTCGAATTGCGGAGGCAATCAGCACTCCAGACTCCGATGTTAGGAGTCTGACTGAGCATCAGCAAGGCAGCTGCACTGTCGAGACATCTTGTCTGAGTGTGGGCTGCCAGCAGAAACCGCAGCAACTGATTTAAGAGCCGAGGTCGCAATAAGGCCAGGCGGATTGGGCTCGAATGCCTTAAAATGTATCGTATTCAGGCAGGGGCCATGGCTTTTTGATGAACATCGGCCTTCTACTTCGCCGGCGTTCGGGGCTGCTGTCATGCCATTTCAAGGTGTGGAATGTGAGTTCCCCTGCAACCAAAGGCTAATTTCTAGAGTGCAGGCATCAACTTGCGGATCGGCTCGGATCAACTTTCACGAAACGCCTTGGTGAAGTAATCGGTCAGCGGCTTGGTAAGATAGCTCAGCGGCGTCCGCTCTTCGGTTTGCACAAATACCTGAACCGGCATACCGGGCACGATGTCCTTGTTTCCCAGCGTCTTCAGATCATCCTGCTCTGGGGCCACGATCGCCTCATAATAGTCCTTTCCAGTTGCGTCGTCGGTGAACACATCGGCCGATACCGTTGTCACGTGGCCACGGACTTCGGGGGTCGAGCGTTGGTTGAACGCCGAGAACCGCAGCGAGACGTCCTGCCCAACACGGACCTGATCAATGCTCGCGGCATCAATGCGGGCGGAAACGATCAGTTTATGTTCCATCGGGATCACGTACATGATCGGTTCTGCGGGCTGAATGACGGATTTCAGAGCAAAGACCGTCGATCCGTAGACTATGCCGCTGACGGGCGAACGAATGTCCATCCGTGACAGCGTTTCGAGTTTTGAAAAGCGCCGCTCGGCCAGCTCAACCTCCTGTGGTGCAAGTTCTCGCAGATTTTCGACAGCTTCTTCGCGGCGCTGGTTTTGCAGTTTCAGCTTTTCGATCATCAGCTTCGCGATCTCGCCGTTAAGTTGGGCGACCTGCGCCTGAAGCTGCCCAACCTGACCGGTCAGTCCGGCGGTTTCGCTCTTCAACCGCGAAACACGAGAAGATTCGACCAGCTTCTTGTTGAGCAGATTTTGCGCATTCCCCAGCTCCTCTGAGAGCAGATTGTTTTGTTCTGACAAGGCCTCTAATTGCGCTTCTGTTCCGGTGATCTGGTTGCGGATCTGCGCGATCTGCTCGGCGATTAGCTGCTTTTCGGTCACAAGCGCCGCGCTGCGCTCTTCAAACAGGCGTTGTTGGCCTTCGATTTGAGAGGCTGAGTCGGGCGTTTTTGCAGCCAGTTGCTGCAGGTCGTCTGGAAGGGTGATCGTATCAGTACCGTCCCGCTCGGCCACCAGCCGGGCCTTGTGGGCCATAGCTTCAAGCAGTTGGTTTTCGATGACTGTCAGTTCGGAGCGGATCAGTTTGTCGTCAAGCCGGATCAGAACATCGCCGGCCTCAATCCGGTCCCCGTCGCGGGTAAGGATTTCACCGACAACGCCGCCAGTCGGATGCTGGATCACCTGCCGGTGGGTTTCGACCTCGATCACACCTGAGGACACGACCGCCCCGGCAATTCTGGATTGAATTCCCCAAACCCACACCATGCCGATCAGCAAAGCCAGCGTTACATATCCAATCGCCAGAGGCAGTCTGGCGCGCCATGCGCTCTTGATTTCTGCTGGTCTCATTTTGCCACCGCCATAGGTAAAAGTTTCTGTGTTGTGTCTGCTTTTCGCAGCAATTTCTTTAGGATGTCGTCACGCGGGCCAGAGGCAACAATGCGTCCTTCGTCAAGAACGATCAGCCGGTCGCAAGTCGACAGAGCCTGCGGGCGATGCGTCATTATGACGACGGCGCGGTTGTCGGCCCTGAATTCCCGCATCGCCTGATTGAGAGCGAGAGAGCCCTCAGCATCAAGTGAAGAGTTTGGTTCATCCAGAATGAGCAGAACAGGATCGTTGTAGAGCGCGCGCGCCAGAGCGATCCGCTGGCGTTGCCCGCCAGAAATGCGGCCCTCGATATAGGAAATCCGCGTCTGATATCCATCTGGAAGCTCCAATATGAAATCATGGGCATTGGCCTTCTTGGCGGCGGCAATGACCTTGTCGCTGTCGGGTTCGACTTCCATCCGTGCGATATTTTCGGCGACTGTTCCGTCGAACAACGTCACGTTCTGCGGCAGGTATCCGATATAACTGGCCAGATCGCCCTGCCGGAACTGCCGCGTCGCTGCGCCACCGATCCGCAGTTCTCCGGCGGTGGGACGTTGTAGCCCCACGATCATTTCAGCAAGCGTTGACTTGCCAGCCCCGCTTTTGCCGACGACGCCAAGGATCTGACCCGGCCCAAGATCAAAACTGATCTGCTTTAGGGTCGCTGTTCGTGACAACGGCGGGTGGACGGTGATGCCACGGGCTGCCAGGCTTGCCGTGGGACGACCAAGTACCAGCTTGTCCGGCTCTACCGGGTGATCGTTCAAAAGTTCGGCAAGCAGCCGCCAACTGGCGCTGGCGTGCTGGATTATTTGCCATTGCCCCAGGATCTGCTCGATTGGGGCAAGCGCGCGGCCCATGAGGATCGAACTGGCAACGATGGCCCCGGCGGACAGTTCTCCGCGCAGGGTTAAAAGTGCGCCTGCCGCAAGGATCGCCGATTGCAGGAACAACCGGAAAGATTTCGTCGAAGCCGTAAATAGGCCGGACCAGTCGCTTGATTTCGCCGCCGTCGCCAATGCGCGGCCCCGAAGCTCTTGCCAGCGCCGCCGGATCGAAACGTCCATGCCCTGTGCAAGGATGAGCCGCGCGTGAGTTGAGGCCGTATCGGCAAGCCCGTGCGCGGCAAGCGAGGTTGATTGTGCCTCTTCCGCGCGGGTCCGCGTCAGTCGGTTGTTGAGCATGGTAAAGGTGGCCAGAACCAATGCGCCGGCGACAGCAATCCATCCAAGTGTCGGGTGAAAAACGAAGATGGCGAATATGAACAAGGGTGCCCACGGTAGGTCAAAAATCGACAGCATCGCGGGTGAGGACAGCAATTTCTGCACCGTTTCAAGATGCCTCAGCCCATGCGACTTTTGACCGGTCTGCCCGCCCGCGCCCGAGGATTTGAGCACCGCGCCGAAGACCCGTTCATCCAGCAGCACCTGAAACCGTGACGCGAACCGGACAAGCACGCGCCCGCGGGCATAGTCGAGCAAGCCAAGGAAAAGGTAGAGCATCCCGACCAGCAGAAACAGCGCCAAGAGCGTTTCTTCTGATCGCGACGCAAGCACCCGATCATAAATCTGCAGCATGAACAGAGGACCGGTCAGCAAAAGCAGATTGGTGAAAACACTGAAAATAAAGATTGGGATCAACAGGCTGATGCCTGAATGCCATGCTAATTTCAGCTCGCGCAGCCCTTGATGTTTCTTGGTCATGTGCTTCCTTTCGCGGTGTGATTTCCTGCACTCCGCTGAACTGCCATAGGAAAATTTGCCCGCTCCCCGGCGCGGTAATGCGCCGGGGAGCGGGCCAGATCAGGTGGCATCCAGTTCGGTCAGAGCCAAAAAGGGGCGCCAATCCATAGCCCTAGGCCATTTCATCGTGTGTGGTGTCAGCCTGCGTCTGTGAGCAGCCGTCGAACATGTCGTTGATCTGCTGCAGGAACGTATCCATGTCGAACGCACAGGCCCCCGCATCGCTGTCACTGGTTTCGTCCGCGTTGACGACGGTGCTCACCATCTCCGCATCATCAGGGCCTTCTGCCTTGACCCAATCGTCGGCGTCGATGCTGATCAGGAACTCACTGCCGTCAAAGTTCGTAAAGATATCGCCGAAATCAAAGCCGCACCCGTCGGCGGCCAGCATGTCGTCATCGTCCGTGACGTCATCTGTATCGCCGTCCGACGGTGTGTCATCGGTATCGACAACATCTGTTACCTCGTTGTCCGCAGGCGTATCGCCACCCTCTTCTGCAACTGTGTCGTCTTCGACAGGCATTTCGGTGTCGTCTTCTGCAACGGTGTCACCCTCCTTGGGCGCGTCGTCTTCGCCAACGACATCTTCCTGATCTGGCTTGTCTGAGTCTTCGTCGGTGTTGCCAGCGCCGACCACGTCTTCGTCGGCAGGGACATCATTGTCACCACCTTCGCCCGGATCAGTCACGTCCACCACGTCTTCGACAGGTGTGTCGACAGTTTCGCCTTCGGTGGGTTGATCAGTGTCGGCGACTTCGTCGTTGCCCGGCATGTCATCACCGGATGTTGGAGTGACCGGATCCGGTGCCGGAGTGACCGAATCCGGTGTCGCCGTATTGTCCGCATCACTGGCAGCAAAGTTTTGCGTCACAAAGACCGAGTCAAAAGTTGATCCGTTGTCGGTGAAATCGCCACGTTCGATTCCAATGCCGATTTGCTTGAAGTCAGGATTCAGGATGTTCGCCCGGTGGCCGGGGCTATTCATCAGTCCGTTGTGAAGGTCCACGACATCATCGGACAGTCCCGGCTCCCCGCGTTCGCTTTGAAAGGCGATGTTTTCACCGGAACTCCAGTTACCTTCGAATTTGTATCCGGCGTCGGCCATCCGGTCCTGCGCGCTCGATCCTCCCTTGCCAGTATGTGAGAAATTGTCCGCATCGATCATCCAGCTGCTATGATCCTCGCTTGAATCATTGAGCTTGTCCGCAAAAGTCAGGGGTGCCAACCCAGCGGTTGCCCTTTCGGAGTTGATAAGCTGAAGCATCTGTATTTCGAGATTGTTAGCGACTGACATAGTGTCATTCCTTTATTTAGAGACCGCCATTTGGCTGCCCGGTAGGTTTCAATTTGTCTGCCCCAACGCCACCTGCGAACCGGCATAGGTTTCCCGGTTCCGGTCCGACGTCGAACCAGAGCATTCATGGTAGACCCCCCAGCAGGATCAGTTCTTTTATTGCGCTACCACAATAGGTTAGCAGCACAATCCGCAACCGGACCAAGTACTGTCCAGCTGACATTCGCCACGTTACCGATGCTCGGATTGGGGTCAACGCCGCGCCCGGAACCTGTCATTCGCAAGCTTAAACTGGCCGGATTTGATCAGCCGTAAGCGGCAAATTGCGGAAAAAAACCTGTCCGGCTGCAAACCGCTTGGGCGCTTTGCCCGATAAGGCAACATCTCGCCCGGAAATTCCGGCTTTCCAATTTCAGATCCCGCAATTCGGAGCCAATGGCCTTGGGCCTGCTGCGCTGGATTCGGTTCACGATGGGAAAGACACATCCGCAGATTTGCGGCTGCGGATGTTGTCACCCGTCCAGCGATGGCGAACACGTCCTTGCAGAGACAACTGAATCTCCACATTGCTTGAACTCTGGGAACAACTGGGCTTTCACAAGGGACCGAAATGGTTGCGTTGGTGCGGTTGATGAACGAGATTGCAAGATCATGGTGAAGGGAGATTGCGATATGATGATCTATGGTTTGAGCACCTGCGCAATTTGCCAAAAGGCCCTCAAGGCACTGGAGGCTGAGGGCAGGGACGTCAGCTTCCGTGATGTCCGGGCCGACCCTCTGAGTGAGGCAGAACTGGCTGACCTCATAACAGAATTCGGGGATCGGTTGGTGGATCGAAAATCAAACGACTACCGTGCGCTTAATAACTGGCTGAAAAATTCAGAGGCAGAGGCACAGATATCGGCCCAACCCAAGGTGATGGCCCGCCCGGTGATACGTGACCAAGGCAGGTTCTATTTAGGGTGGGATGAGACGGTTCAAAAAGCATTGCTTTCGGGCTGATATCCTGAATCACGTGGTCATGGTGAACGCCCAGAAACCCACCACGACGTTGCCTTTTTACGGCCTGTTAGTGATGCATCGCAAGCAGCCGCGGCATCTTGACACTGATCAATGGCGGTTCGGGGAACGGACCTAGACTGCTGTCAGCCCTTCAAGATGCACGAGGCCCACATGACAGAGCATGACAAGCCTTCCAGGTCAGTCGACCAGAATGCTTTTGTGGCAGCGAAACTGCGCGGAGTTGCGAAAATGCTGGATCTGCAGTGCGCCGCACCGTTTTGCACGCGCGCCTATCACGAGGCTGCAATCTACGTCGCATCCGATCCGAGAGGTTTATGCGCAAAGGCGGCGGCGCGTGCTGCGCGGGCAGGAACCGGCCTGTGCGCGGTTCTATGTTGTGTGAAAACAAGGAGCGATCATGCGCAATCCCTTTTTTCAATGGTCAATTAGAAACCTTGCTTTGCTGCTGCTGTTGGTGCTGGCAGAGCCACACACCGCCACGGCAGACAGTTTTCAGGCGCAGCTTGACCGGGCGGGGATTGCCTACCGCGTGCCTCAGAGCGGCAAGGCGATATTGGTTAACATCCCCGCATTCGAACTGATCGCGTTTCAGGATGGCGCACCGGTCTTGCGCAGCCGGGTCATTGTGGGCGCACCGTGGCACCGCACGCCGCGCCTCAGCACGCATGTTTCAACCGTGCGGTTCCGCCCAACCTGGCGGCCAACCCCGTCAATGATTGCCAGCGGTGAATACCGTGATTATGTCAGACCGCCTGGGCGGAAAAATCCGCTGGGGCTTGCCGCGGTGCGGCTGGGGCCGGGATTGCTGGTCTATCTGCATGACACCAACCGGCGCGAGCTGTTTGCAGAGGAAAACCGCGCGCTGTCGCATGGCTGCGTGCGG
Source organism: Sulfitobacter sp. SK011 (assembly GCF_003352065.1). Lineage (NCBI taxonomy): Bacteria > Pseudomonadati > Pseudomonadota > Alphaproteobacteria > Rhodobacterales > Roseobacteraceae > Sulfitobacter > Sulfitobacter sp. SK011. The sequence continues at coordinate 4,032,035 of NZ_CP025803.1, read as the reverse complement.
GTGCAACAGTGGGATTGGCTGGTGTCCTTTGTGCTTGATATGGAGATCGACCGCGTTCATCAGTTGGCAAATGGCAGGCGCACTTTTGACGCGCCCGCACAGCCGATCCCGGTTGAGCTGGGCTATTACACGCGCTTTCCTGATGCGGCAGGCCAGATTGTGCGTCACGCCGATATCTATGGCCTGCAGGCCGGGTCAGTCGCGCCTGCACCAGCGACCCAAAAGCTGGCGTTGGCCTGTGCGGAGCCGGGTCTTGCTGATTGAAAGACGTCAGATTTCGGCCACGCCAATCATGTAGTTTTCGCCGTAGGTCCTGGCGCATTTCGGACAGGTGGTGTAGAAAAAGAAAACCCGTCTGACGGTTTTGCCCATCGCGGTTGCGGCCACTTCCATGTCATGTTCGAAATCCTTGGCACGCCGATAGGGCCCCTCAAAGACACGGGTGAAAAAGTTACCCGAAAGCGTGGTCATCTCTTCGCCCTCAACGTCGCGCTCGACTGCAAAGAAATGCTCCGCCTCCCAGGGGGACAGATCGCTGCTGAGGACAATTTCGGTTTCCGGATCGGCGGCCCCGGCTTCTTCAATGTGCTGTTGCACGCGTGTAAAGACCTGGCCCATATTCCAGGGAATATGCATCGCACTGCGTGTGGTGGCGCGGACGAACTTCTTGTTTTCGAAGTGTAAAGTCTGGTTGTCCCAGCCCTGTGGCTTGAAGCGGGGACAGCAGCAGGTGGCGTCTTCACTGACATCGTAGCGCGGAAAGGCGTTGGTTTGCATGTGATTTCTCCTCATTCAAAAGGGGGTGGGACGTAGTGTGTGACTTGGCAGCGGCGGGGTGGGGCATTGTTGCTGACCCTAGCCGTGGGCCAGTGGTTCCATGTCCAGCCGAAAGTCCTCGGCGATGGTGTAAAGCGTTTTGTTGGGCACCTCGTACCAGTCTTCGTTCAGGGTCACCGGTTCGGAGGCGATTTCGACAGATTGATAGGCGGTCCTGGGGTTGTGATGCACATGCGGTTTGCCGCAGATCGGGCAGTCAAAGAGATGGTCGCGCACCAAATAATGCAGCGAGCGATTGAAGCGCGATCCGATCACGTGTTCACCGTCCGTCAGCACAATGTTGAGCCCCACACGCGCCTTGGGATTAATCCGTTCGGACCATTTGATGATCTGTTCCAGCCCCTGTCCCACCACGGTTTTAAGACCCCGCTCGGGGTGGCGCAGAAACAGGCTCAGCAGATAGCGGAATACATGTTCGCTATCGGTGGTGCCCGCAATTTCGCTGCGGTGGAGCGGGTCCATGTGTTCAAGTATCAACGGGCGGACAAGGTCAAAATTGGGCACGGTACCGTTGTGGGCAAAAATCCATTTTCCGTGATGAAACGGGTGGGTATTTTCCATGCTGGTGCCGCCAACGGTGGCGCGGCGGACATGGGCAACCACGGTGCGGGCGTAGATGCGCGCCGCATTGCGTGCGAAATGCTCGCCATGAAAGGCCGCCCAAGTCTGCTTTTCAAGCAGCGGCAGGCCGTTGTTGTAATCCGCGACGCCCCAGCCGTGGCCATGGGCATAGCCCTGCATGTCGCCCTTACTTTGCTGCATCAGGGCGTTCTGGGCCTTGACCAATCCGCATTCCACGCGCGTGGGTTCATTGGCATGCATGGCATAGAGACGGCACATTCTGTTGCTCCTGTATTTGGGTAGACGCAGAATAGCGGCTCAGTACGGGCCGGCATGATCTGGATCAGTTCGGAGCAAGGATGCTGGGTTATTTTCGCGAAACTGTGGTTTTGGGAAAGGGTGTGCATGTCTGACACGCTAGAGAAGGGCGATATTGCGGATCGGCTGCTGGCGGATGAGCCTGCATTGCTGTCGTCACTGGATTTCGGTCCGTTGGTGGCGCAGGGCAGTGGGGCGGGTCCGTCCCTGCTGATCGGGGACCCCTCCGAGATCAGCCTGATGCGGTCCGCGCGCAATTCATTTCTGGATCATCGTATGGCGCATCTCGCAAAACCGGGCGACGTGGTTCTGGTGCGCAAGCGGGACCCCCGGTTTGAAATCTACCTCAAGGATTTCCGTGGTCTGGATGGCATCACTTTTTTGGAGGCGGATACGGCCAGTGCCGACCCGGTGGCGAAACAGGCTTTCACGTCAGAGCCGCTGTTGAAAAAGTTGGCGGATGTGGCAAAGCAACATGGTGGTCTGACGATAACGTCCTATCTGACAACCGGGACGATCTGGCATCTTGCACAGTGCATTGCAGCGCGGGCAGGGTGCGTTGTTCATGTCAACGGGCCCGCGCCGCGTATCAGCGCACGGGTCAATGACAAACTGTGGTTTGCGCAATTGGTTAAGGCCGTCATTGGTACCTGCGCGGTGCCGCCCACGATGTCCGCCTTTGGCCCAAAAGCCGCCGCCGCGCAGATCCTGCACCTCAGCAAACACGGAGAGCAAGTGATCGTTAAGGTTCCCGACAGCGCAGGGTCGGCAGGCAACATCCGGCTGGACCGGGACACGCTGGCCACCCTCACGGCTGCGCAGGTCGAGGCATTGCTGATGGACCGGCTGCACAGCACTGGCTGGGATGACAGCTACCCGATCCTGGTGGGTGTCTGGGATTCTCATGTGACGTGCAGCCCCTCGGTGCAACTGTGGATTCCGCTGAATGGAGAGGGCGCGCCCGAAGCGCATGGGGTGTTCGAGCAGAGAGTTTTTGGCGCTGCGGCGGCTTTTGTTGGGGCGACGCGCTCAACCCTTCCAGAAGAGGTGCAGGATATTCTGGTGACACAGGCGCTGCAGATCTCGCATGTGCTGCAGCGCCTTGGCTACTACGGTAGGTGCAGTTTTGATGCAGTCCTGTGCGCTGGTGATCCGGTCTCGATCCACTGGATTGAATGCAACGGCCGGTGGAGCGGGGTTTCGATTCCGCTGGCGATCCTGAATTCGTTAGACACCGAACATGTCTCAGAAGGCATGATGATCATTCAGGAAAAAATCCCCGGTGGCCCTATTGAAACTGCGCAGGCGATAAGAGCCTTGCGCGGGCTGCTTTACCGGGGGAAACCGTTTGAGGGGGGATCGATCCTTTTGTCACCCCCCGGCAATGCCGACGCTTCATCGGCAAACGTGCTGAGTTTTGCAGGCACGCAGTGCGAGGTCGCCTTGCTGGGCCAAAAGGTGCTTGATGCGCTGAGAGGGATCGCTCTGACGCATCCGGTGAGGCAGGGTTCATGAGGATCAATCCTGACCGGAGTGTTGCGCCAGGTAAGTCGCCAGCGCGTCAAAGCTGCCCATCTGGTCATAGTCGGCTTCGGGCATGTCCATGCCATAACGCTCAGACAGCGCTGTGACGAGCTTCAGAAAATCCATCGAATCGATGTCAAATTCCTCGCGCAGATCGCCGGTTTGGTCGATCTGCGTCACGTCAATGTCCGGGGCGATGCGGCGCAATGCCTCGGCAACAGCGGTTTGATGAGGTGTCATTTGTTCAGCCCTTCGAGATGTTGCAGGTGCTTGTCGATGGCCCGCAGGAAAAGCGCCCCGCGATGCCCGTCACTGACCCTGTGATCGGCCGAAAGCGTACAGGTACAGCCAAGCCGCGCAGCAACTTTTCCGTCGTGCACCATTGGGCAGAGGCGCGGCGTGCCAAGCCCGACAATGGCGACTTGCGGCGGGTAGATCACGCCAAACAGCTGATCGACCCCGCGCTCGCCCATATTGGTCAGTGTGATTGTCGCCTCGGACAGTTCGCGCGCCCTGAAACGCCCCTCACGCACTCGCGTGACCAAATCGCGCAGGTCTGACATCAGCCCGTCGAGGGGGCGGGATTGTGTGTCAAACAAAGCAGGGGCCACCAGCCCGCCACTGCGGATATGAATCGCTATACCAAGGTGGACCGCGTCTTTGGGGGTGAAGATGCCATCGGCGTAGTGGCCGTTGAATTCGGGGAATTTGGCAAGTGCCTTGGCTGTGGCCTTGGCAAAAAGCGCGCTCATCAAAAGCCTGTCGGCAGGCGGGCGGTCGGCGTTTTCACGGCGCAGGAACTGGTCAGCGGCGGTCAGGTCGATCTGGTGGGACAGGTAATAATGCGGGATCTCGCGTTTGGCCCGCGACATTGCGGCGGCGATGGCACTGCGCATGTCTGGCGTAGCAGCGGTGGTGCCCGGGCCAGCAGTGGCGGTGTCCGTATCAGAAAATCCTTCCACATCCGCGCGGGTGATGATGCCGTCTGCCCCGGCGGAGACCTTTGAGATATCAATGCCCTTTTGACTTGCGAGCCGCCGTGCTGCGGGCGAGGCGCGCAGGCCCTGTTGCGGGGTCTCGGTCGCAGGTGTGGGCTGTGTTTGCGGCACCACCTGCGGTGCAGGATCTGCCGGGGTTTCTTCCGGGATGGACATTTTGGGGGAGGCTGGTTGAGTCGGCACAGGGGCCTCTGGAACCGCCAACGCTGCCTCACCGGGCGCGCGGATCAGCGCCAGCGGCGCGCCAACCGGCACCTGCGTGCCGATCTCGACCAGCCAGTCTTGCAGTAGCCCGTCCTCGAACGCTTCAATTTCGATCACGCCTTTCTGGGTTTCCACAGCCGCGATGACATCACCGTGACGGACCGGCTCACCCGCCGCGATCAGCTGTTCAACCAACGTTCCGGCCTCCATGTCCGCACCCAGTGAAGGCATGACAAAGATGCTCATGGTTTGGCCTGCATCAGTGCTTTCGCGGCGGCGATGATTTTGTCACTTTGCGGAAGTGCGGCCTGTTCCAAATGCTGCGCATAGGGGATTGGGACTTCTTCGCTGCAGACCCGCGCAAGCGGCGCATCGAGGTCAAAAAACGCCTCCTCCGCCAGTCGCATCCCGATTTCGGCGGCAAGGCTGCCGGATTTCCAGCCTTCATCGACAATCAGGGCGCGGCGTGTCTTGCGCACGGATTTCAGGATCGTGTCCATATCCAGCGGGCGCAGGCTGCGCAGGTCGATCACATCAGCAGAAATTCCATCATAGCCAAGGGCCTGCGCTGCACTCAACGCTTTGGGCAGCGATCCGCCATAGGTGATGATGCTGAGGTCATGACCCACATGGCGCAGCGTGGCATGGCTGATGTCAACCGGGCCAGCGTTTTCCGCCAGCGCACCTTCGGTATTGTAAAGCATCACGTTTTCAAAGATCAGCACCGGATCGGGGTCTTGCAGGGCCGTCCAGAGCATGCCGCGCGCATCCGCAACGGTGGCCGGTGCCAGCACGCGCAGGCCCGGAATATGGGCATACCACCCCTCAAGGCTGTGCGAATGCTGTGCTGCGAGCTGTTTGCCGGCACCAGTGGCCATGCGGATCACCAGCGGCACGCCAAACTGATTGTTGGACATATGTCGCATGGTTGCAGCGGTGTTCAGGATCTGATCCAGCGCCAGAAGGGAGAAGTTGACCGTCATCAACTCGACAATCGGGCGCATGCCAGCCATGGCCGCCCCGATGCCTGCGCCGGTGAAGCCGGATTCTGACAGCGGCGTGTCGCGGATGCGGTCCGGCCCGAATTGATCAAGCAACCCCTTGCTGACCGCATAACATCCGCCATATCGACCGACGTCCTCGCCCATCAGGAAAACGCGGTCATCGCGGGTCATCGCATCAATGATGCCAGCACGTGCTGCGTCACGGTAGGTGCTGGTCCTCAGTGTGCCCGGTTCGATCAGGTCGGGCGGAGCAGGCCGGTCTGTCGCGGTGACATAGCGGGTCAGCGTTTCGACGGGTTCATCGTTTGCGGCTTCGGCAAAGGCGACGGCCTCTGTGATTTCTGCGTCGACTTCGGTGATGATCTGCGCAACCTCTTCGGGGTGCATAAGCCGTGCCTCTTCCAGCCAGTTCTGAAACCGCACGATCGGGCCACGCTTGCGCCATTCTGCCACTTCTTCCTTGGAACGGTAAAGCTGTGCGTCAAACATGGAGTGGGGCCTGAACCGGTAGGTCTGGCATTCAAGGAAAAAGGGTTTCCCGGTGTCTGTGATGGATTTGAGCGCGCGCCGGGCGGCGGCTTCTACGGCGACAATATCCATGCCATCCGCCTGTTCGGCCACCATATTGTAGCTGCGGGCCTTGGCACAGACTTCCGTTTGGGATTCAGTGATGCCGATGGCAGAACCCATGGCATAGCCGTTGTTTTCGCAGACAAACAGCACTGGCAAATTCCAGAGCGCGGCCAGATTCATGCTCTCGTGAAACTCTCCTTCAGCCACGGCCCCTTCGCCAAAGAAACAGACGGTTACGCCCTCGCTTTGGGACATCTGATCAGCCAGCCCCAATCCCACCGCCATGGGCAGCCCGCCGCCCACAATCGCATTGCCGCCATAAAAGTTGTGGTCCTTGCTGAACAGATGCATCGACCCACCGCGCCCACCGGCGCACCCTTCGGCCTTTCCATACATTTCCGCCAGCACCGTCCCCATCGGCACACCCCGCGCCAGCGCGTGGCCGTGTTCACGGTAGGTGGCGACAATCCGGTCTTTCGGATCCAGCAGCGGAATGATCCCTGCAGCGATGGCTTCCTCGCCGTCGTAGAGGTGCAGAAAGCCGCGGATTTTCTCCTGCGTATAAAGCTCTGCGCATTTGTCCTCAAAGCGGCGAATGCGGATCATACCCCTGAGCAGCGCGCGGACGTGAGCGTGATCAAGGCTGGGTTTGAGGTTTGTGACGGTCATGATTCATCGCTCTCCAGGGTTGAGATGTCGCCCTCAGGCAGACCCAGTTCGCGCGCCTTGAGCAGGCGGCGCATGATCTTGCCACTGCGGGTCTTGGGCAGGTTTTCGCGAAATACGATCTCCTTGGGGGCCACTGCAGGGCCAAGGCGTTTGCGGGCATGGCCGAGCAGTTCAAGGCGCAACTCTTCGCCCGGTTTAATACCGGGTTTGAGCGCGACATAGGCTTTGACAAGTTCACCCACGGTGTCATCGGGGATACCGATCACGCCAACTTCGGCGACGCTGTCATGTTCCATCAGCGCGCTTTCAACCTCGAAGGGGCCAATCAGATGGCCTGCGCTTTTTATCAGATCGTTGCTGCGCCCGACAAACCAAAAATACCCGTCCGCGTCGCGCATGGCGAGGTCACCGGACAGATACCAGCCATCGCGAAAGCACTTATCGTACCGGGCTTGCTCATGCAGATAGCCGCGCATCATCGAGGGCCAGCCGGGACGCAGCGCGAGTTCTCCCATGGCAAGCGGCGCGCTGACTTCGCGCACACCTTCATCGCTGACCTCGACAATACCCGCCTCGATCCCCGGCAAGGGTTTACCCATCGATCCCGGTTTGATGTCCATGGAGGCAAAGTTGGCGATCATGATGCCGCCGGTTTCGGTTTGCCACCAATTGTCATGGAAGGGCAGGCCAAAGGCCTCCTGCCCCCAGACCACAGCCTCGGGGTTGAGCGGCTCACCGACGCTGGCCATGAAACGCAGGGCGGGGAAGCTGTGCGCGCGGGCGAGATCGGTGCCCGCTTTCATCAGCATTCGGATCGCCGTAGGGGCGGTGTACCAGATGTTCACAGCCTCGCGGTCGAGCGTGTCATACCAGCGATGCACGTCAAATTCGGCCTCGTCCACGATCATTGTGACACGGTTCGTGAGGGGGGCAATGATGCCGTAGGATGTGCCGGTGACCCAACCGGGATCGGCAGTACACCAGTACGTATCCTCGGGTTGTAAATCGAGCGCATAGCGCCCGGTAATATGATGGGCGACAACGGCGTCATGAACATGCACCACCCCTTTGGGTTTGCCCGTGGTGCCGGAGGTGAAATGCAGCAAGGCAGGTTCTTCGGGGTCCATCGCGGCCATCTTGAAACTGTCGGAGGCCGCATCCATAAGCGGGGCCAGATGCAGTGCGTCCTCGACTGCGTCATCGGTCAGAAACACGCAACGCAGGGCCGGCAGGTGGTCCCGCAGCGGTGCAACCTTGCGTTCATAGAGACGTCTGGAGGTGATCAGGGCGTTGGCACCGCCGATCTCCATCCGAGCGCGGATCGGCTCCGGCCCGAAGGCTGAAAAAAGGGGGCAGAACACAGCACCAGCCTTCAGCGTGCCAAGAGCGGCGATGTAAAGTTCAGGCACCCGGCCCAGCAGCGAATAGACCTTGTCGCCCCGCGAAACCCCCTGCGCCTGCAGGACATTGGCAAAACGGTTGGTCAGTTCCTGCAATTCGCCGTAGGTGTAATCTGCGCGAAACCCTGACTTGGTGATCCATCGCAGCGCGGTCTGGCCGCCGTTTCCGGCACTGACATGCCGGTCAATCGCCTCGTGGCAGATATTGAGCTTGCCATCGGGCAATCCGCTTATCTCTTTTCGGGCATCTTCCCAAGTAAAGCCCGCGCGGGTTGCTGGATAGTCATGCAGGTTGGCGTCGCTGTGGGCTCTGTCGTCTTTCGTGATCCGATCATTTGTCATGCGCACCCCATTTCAACTGACTCCGATTGGGAAAAGCATAAGAACTTTGTGTTTGCGGCGGCTGATCAAGATCAATCCGCAGTGGGGAATCCGCTGATATGTCCTGTCAAAGGACAATCACATGAGGAGAATACCATGGAAGATGTCGAACGCCTTTTGAAAGGAACAGTCGAAGAATTGGATAAATTGCTGAACGCCAAGAATGTTTTGGGCGACCCGATTGAGCGCGAAGGATCAACCGTTATTCCAATTGTCAGCTATGGCTTCGGATTTGGGGCTGGGGGCAACTCGGGTGGTAAATCCGGAGCGGGCAGCGGCACCGGGGCAGGCGGCGGGATCAAACCACTGGGCGCGATCATCTTTGATGATCACGGTGCTCGGGTGGAGGCTGTCAAAGGGGCTGTCACGAATGTGGCCGAAGTTGTGGGGCAGGCAGTCACGCTTGCCATGGATCGTGGGAAAAAGCCTGAGAAGGCAAAGGACGCCTGAGCGTCATGTCTGTGGTGCTGATCATTTTGGGGGCCACGTTTGCGCTGTTGCTTGTTCTGGTGATGGTGCTGCTGAGTTTGCCGGTTTTGATGGACTTCCGGCTCAGCCGACATCAGGCCCTGCGGTTTTTGCTGAGCGCGCGACCTTTAGGGGGCCATGGCCCCCGCATCACGATCCTTGACAGCAACCGGCCGCGAAAACCCAAACCCGCCCAAAAAAACAACGAGGCACCCGAGAAGTCGAAGAAACGCCGCACCGGAATGCGGGTGCTCTTTGGGTCAGAGGCCCTGCGCCTTGTCGCATCCCTGCTGCGCCTCATTCATTTTGAGCGGCTGCGCGCAGAGGCTGTCTTTGGTCTGGGCGATCCGGCGGACACCGGGCAGATTTTCGGCCTTTTGACACCAGTGATATATGGGACGGGTTCATGCATTCGCCTTGAACCCGTCTTTGATGGCCCCTGTCTGGAAGGCTTTTGCGAGGCGACCTTCAGGGTCAGACCCATTGCGCTGGCTTTGCCGTTGTTGCGTTTTGTTTGGCAGGTCTTTGGGCCAGCGCGATGAGGTATGTGCTGGACAAGATGTTTGTGACGGCTGCCGGGCCGGTTGGCGTTATATCCGGCATCAAGGTCGGGTGTCACGGTGGCAGAGCGGGCCTTGCTTTTCATGGGACAAAACAGCCGGTTTTCATCCTGATCAGGACCGGTCCAGAGCGGCACCTCCAATCCTACAAGGCCGATGGCGCACAGGCGTTGTCACAGGATATCAGGGCGCTTTGCCCCGGTCTGCTGGAACGGTTTCTGGAGGACAGCACAGGCTTTTAGATCATGCGGCCACCTTAGGGTGACCGCATAGGTTGGCAGGCTCGAGAGCTTAGCTCTTGGTCTCTTTTTTGTCTGCTTCCTCTCGGACAATCTCTACCTTCACCTTGGCAAAGAATGCCGCGATGACGCCGATCAGAGCCAAAATGGGTGCTGCAAGTGCAATTGCGCCGCCCGCCACGGCCCCAACCGTCAATGGAATATCGACTGCGATGTCGCCGTCAGGCTCCTTTATGCGAATGCGGCGCACGGAGGCCTCTGCTGCAAGGCCTTCAACCTTCTCCTTGAGCTTGTCGCCGGAAACTTCGATTTCTTCCACCCAGGATCGGCCTTCCTTCTGTGTCTTTGGAGAGTCGCTTGTCATGATCTGTACCTCAGGTTGTTTCGGATGGGCGGATCATATGGTCAGCGCCGGGGGTCGGCATGATCTGAATCAAAACGGAGGATTACACCATAATCCGCGCGCTGAACCGCCTAAGGGCCATCCATGCGATTGAGAGTGAGAAATAATCATGCCGGGTGAGGACGGGATTGAGGCGCTGCGCCACGCGTGACGTCTCACCGCAGGGCAAAGAGGATCAGTGCTGCGATCAGGATCAGCGTCACCAGCCTGACCGTAGTGCTGATCCGCTCTTCCTGTGTCTGCGCCTTGAGCCATTTAATCATACTGGAACCGCTCCATCAGAATGCGCGACGCGGGCACGCCGCGCGTCATCAATGCCGTTTCAACACTGCTGAGCATGACCGGCGGACCGCAAAGCACAAAGACCCCGGTTTCAAAGAGGCCCTCTCCCAGAACCCGGTCCAGCAGTGCCGCATCGATATAGCCCGTTTCGCCTCGCCATCCGTCCTCGGGCTCATATAAGACATGTACAACTTCTGCCCGCCCGTGGCCCTGCAACGCGTCCAGTTCATCACGGAACACGATCTGATCCGCCGTGCGGTTGCCATAGATCAGCACCGCGTTACGCGCATCCTGTTCCAGGGTCATCTTGCGCAGGATGCTCAACATCGGCGCAATCCCGACGCCTCCGGCAATCAGCACCACATCCGGTTCGGTGCGCCCTTCGATGGTCAAAGACCCATAGGCGCTGTCGATATAGGCGCGGTCCCCGACGCTGACCTGATCTAGCGCGCCGGTGAAATCCCCCAGCTCTTTGATCACAAATCCTATTTCGGGATCATCTGTGGGGGCGGAGCTGATCGAAAATGGGTTTTCATTCAGCGAAAACGGCGAATGGCCGACATTAAGCCAGACAAATTGCCCCGCTTGAAAGGATACGCCTGCGTGGCCCTCCGGCGTGATGCGCAGATCCCATTGCCGGGGGGTCAGCCGCTCTATGCGCGACACACGCCAGCCATGGCGCGCCTGATAGATCGGTTTCAAGACATAGACATAGATCAGCGCCAGCACTGCCAGCCCGGTCAGGATGCGCCATGTCCAGATCAGCGGCGGCTCCTCACTGTAGCGTCCGGCGGCTTCTGCATGGAGCAGCAGCAGCCCAACGATCAGCAGCGCGCCAAACCCGTGCAGGATGCGCCAGCGTTCGTATCTGTACCCCAAAGCATCCCGGTGGATCGATGCCAGCACAAAGGCGGGCAGCAGAACAAAGGCAAGGATGCCCGGCAACAGCGCCCAGAAATCCGTTGTCACGGTCAGTTCACGGCTCGTGTCCCATGGCCGCTCAGGGCCAGGCAGAAAGTCATAGAGAAACGGGTGCAGCAGGGCAAAGGCCAGCGCTGCTCGGCCAATCAGTTGGTGAAACCGGATGGTGATGTCCAAACCCAACGTATTTGACAGGGTCCGGAACCGCCCCGAGAGCACAAATTCCACCAGAATGATCGCAAATGCCAGCAGGCCCAGTCCCGAGGCCAGCTCGTTCCGGATCGACCGGGCGGGGAAGGCCATCAACCAACTCAGCGCAAGCGGCAGGCACACTAATCCCAGATAAGCCAGACACCACAGGGCAGGGCGCAGCATATCAGCGACCCGACAAGAGGGGCCGTAGGGCAGGGGTGTCGCGCCCTTGTATTGCTGTCATCCTGTGGTCTCCTGTCCGGCTTGCGATAAGAACCAGCATTCCACATTTGGGCACCGCGGGTTTTGATATCGATCACTTCGACTGGTTAAGATCAGAGTAACTCTTATTCAGCTTTGTGTTGAGAGTTTAGTATGACCGCCGACACCCCATTGCCGCGCACAGATGAACGTTCCTGCCGCCAGCGATGTGGTATATCATCGCCTTGCTGGCCGTTGCCGCGATCAACATCTGGAAATTTTCCGATACCAAAACGCCTCCGCGTGAGGCGCGCCTAGCACTCTATGCGGGGGTCAATCTGACGGCGCTGGCCATTCACGCAAGGGGCCTGTGAGGTTTTGCATGAAAGCGTGGACTCGTCATGCGCTGCATGATCGCTGCGTTTGTGATCAGGGGTCGGGGCACTGCCCAAGGATGGCTCCTTTGTCAGCTGCCCACAAGGGACGCACCAATCAAAAGGGCCAGACATAGCACAGCACCCAGAATGGGAAACACGATGGAGACTTTGAACGCACCGGGTGGTGTCGGGATTTTTTTGATTTTGAACCACACCAGAGCAAGATTAATCGTTAAAAATATCGCAAGTATCACTTCGGAGGAGGTCTCTGCCAATGTATCCAGCGGGGTAAAGATCGCCAGCACCAACACAATCGCCGTCACAATCACCGTTGCCCTCAGGGGGGTCTGCGTGAGTGGGGAAACCGCCCCGATCCATGCGGGCAGCCGCCCTTCCTGCGCCATGCCATAGGCCACGCGGGCGGCCATGATCAGGATGATCACAACACCGTTCATCGTTGCGATAATGGCTACCAGCGTGATTGCCAGTGGCGGCAGCCCCGTCAGCCGTTCAAACAGCAGGCTGACCGGCGCCGATGTTGCACCAAATTCCTCAACCGAAATGTTTTGCGCCGCCACGAAAGACACCAGAATATAAAGCACGGTGACCGTCAACAAAGTGATGCCAATGGCCCAGGGCATGATCTTGGCGGGATTTTTGGCTTCTTCCACAAGGTTGACCACATCGTCAAAGCCGATGAAGGCGAAAAATGCGATCATGCTGGCGGCAAGAACGCCCGACATCGCGGGCAAGTCCGTTGGTGACGGCAGAAGAGCAGGGGGCAGGGCGTTGAGGCTACCGGGGTCATTGGCCAGCCCAAAATAGATGATGACCAGAAGGCCCAGAACCTCGACCAGCGTCATGGCCCCTGCAATGGCAACGGATTCCCGAATGCCCCAGGCCGCAATCATGGCCATCAGCAGCACGATGCAGATCACCAACAGTTCCCTTGGCAGGGCGATCAGCTCTGCGACATAACCCGCAGAACCCACCGCAATGGCCGCCGCTGCGATCATCGCTTCGGCGAGGACCGCAAGCCCCACGACAACAGTCAACCAGCCAATGCCAAAGGCGTGTTCGACATAGACAGCTTCACCCGCCGCGCGTGGCACCCGGCCCGAGAGCTCCGCAAAAGAGGCGGCTGTGAAGCCCATGACAATTGCGGAAATCAGAAAGGCGGCGGGCGCATAAGACCCGGCGCGCACAATCGTCTCGCCGACCAGAACATAGATGCCCGCCCCAATGGTGACACCCAACCCATAAAGGACGAGGCCCGTAAGGCCGATCGACCGTTTAAGATGCACGGTCTGTTCAGATGCGTTGTCCATTTTCCCCCTAAGCGGTGTAATTGTCCGCGTTATTCCTCAGACTAGTGCTGCCGCGTCCGGCCAACCTTGATTTGTGTCAACGCGTCTGATGTGGACGGGGTACCGGATTATCATGGCCCTGATCTCTATCTCTGGTTCTCAAGTCAGCCCGAGCAGCGTGTCCTTCGCCAGTTTTATCCGGTCAGCGTTGCTGTGTCCGTTCTTGTACTTCTTCTGATCCGTCTCGATCAAAATACCTTCGTCCAGGAAATCCTTGATCGTCCACTTAACGGTTCTTTAGCCAAGCTCGGTATGGCACTGGGTCGTGCCCTAGGAGCACCAGATGCCCGACCGGTCATCGCTCGCCTTGTCGGCCAGAAACATGATGATCTGCGTGCGTGGAGCATTCTTTTGCGACGCGCCAGCTTATTGGAGGGCGTCAAAAGGCGAAAACCCCACGGAATTTTTTACAGATTTTGAACAGGAAATCGGTCATTTCAGCCGACATCGGCCTGCAGCCCAGCCCAAGTTCCTGAACGCTCCTGCACAAAGCCCTGTAAATAAGCCATATTTTTGGTGACCCCGGCAGGATTCGAACCTGCAACCTGCCCCTTAGGAGGGGGCTGCTCTATCCAGTTGAGCCACGGGACCGCCTTGTCCTGATTAGAATACCTTTGGGCAGTTGTCATGACCCGATCTATCAAATCGCGACAGATGCTTGATACCGGGGTCTGACCTGCGCTACGTTGAGTCAACAATTCAGGATTACCATAGTGACAAGACCAAAGCAGCGCCCGCTGACGCTCCGCGATGTATCTGATGCCTGTGGCGTTTCTGAAATGACCGTCAGCCGGGTTTTGCGAAAACGCGGCGATGTGTCTGAGGCGACGCGTGACCGCGTGCTCGCGGCCGCAAAGTCGCTTGGGTATGTGCCCAATCAGATCGCAGGATCGCTCGCCTCGCAGCGTGTCAATCTGGTTGCGGTCATTATACCATCGCTTAGCAACATGGTTTTTCCCGAAGTCCTGAATGGCGTTAATCAGGTGTTCGAGGACACCCCGTTGCAGCCTGTTGTTGGCGTAACCGACTATATGCCGGAAAAAGAAGAACGCGTGCTTTATGAGATGTTATCCTGGCGGCCTTCCGGCGTGATCATTGCTGGCTTGGAGCATTCTGACGCGACCCGTGCAATGCTGCGTAATGCGGGGATTCCAGTGGTCGAGATTATGGATGTTGATGGTACGCCAGTTGATGCGATGGTGGGTATTTCGCATCGGCGCGCGGGACGTCAGATGGCGGATGCGATCCTGAAAGAAGGCTATGAACGCATTGGGTTCATGGGCACTAAAATGCCGCTGGACCACCGTGCGCGCAAACGGTTCGAAGGGTTCACGGAGGGCCTTGCCAAGGCTGGCATCGAGATCGAGGACCGTGTCTTTTATTCTGGCGGTTCAGCGCTGGCCAAGGGCCGAGAAATGACCCAGGAAATGCTCGAACGATCGCCTGACCTGGATTTTCTATATTATTCAAATGACATGATCGGCGCGGGTGGATTGTTATATCTGCTTGATCAGGGCATCGATATTCCTGAGCAAATCGGGCTTGCCGGATTTAATGGCGTGGAATTGTTGCAAGGTCTGCCCCGACAACTGGCCACGATGGATGCTTGCCGGATCGAGATTGGTCAGGCCGCTGCACATATCATTCTCAACAGCACCTCCGATACCCCTGATCCTGATTTTGCCAATCAGGTGACCTTGAAACCAATCCTATCATTCGGGGATACCCTGCGCCGCAACCGCAGAAAATGACACCAGCGGTACTGAGTAACAAAGATGCGCGGCGGATATTTCTGGACCGGCATCGTCTGTCCGAGACGCCGCAGGGGCCTGCATCTGGGTCTGAATTGCTGGGCCTCATCGAATCTCTCGGATTTGTTCAACTCGACAGCATCAACACCGTCGCCCGCGCCCACGATCTGATCCTGTTTTCGCGACGCCCGCGATATCGGCCTAAAGCGTTAAAAGCACTTTATGAACGGGACGGGAGGCTATTTGAGCATTGGACGCATGATGCGGCCGTGATCCCGCTGGCGTTCTACCCAAACTGGCATCTGCGCCGACAACGCGATGCGGAACGGCTCAAGGCGCGCTGGCAGCAGGATCGACGTGCAGGGTTCGAGGCGCAATTCCAAACAATCCTTGATCAGATCCGCGAATATGGCCCAGTCAGCTCTTCGGACGTTGGCAAGGGCGAAGCCCGTGGATCAGGGGGATGGTGGGACTGGCACCCCTCCAAAACCGCGCTGGAATATCTTTGGCGCAGCGGTGCGTTGTGTGTGGTCGGGCGGGAAGGTTTCCAGAAACGCTATGATCTGACGGAGCGGGTTTTGGAGGCGCATCTGTGTGATCCATCCCAGGCACCCGACGTCGAACAAACAATCAACTGGTGTTGTGATCAGGCATTGGCGCGTCTTGGTTTTGCGACGCACGGGGAATTGGCCGCCTTTTGGGCGCATATCACACCTGCGGAAGCACGTGATTGGTGTGAAGCCGAAAAGCGCGCTGGCCGGCTTGAGCAGATCATGATTACCGGTGCGGACGGCAGCATGAAGATCTGCTACGCCCGTCCGGGAATTGGTGAAGATTCTGCTATCGAAGTGGCACCAACCAACCGCTTGCGGGTGCTCAGCCCCTTTGATCCCGCGCTGCGGGACCGCAAACGCGCCGAACGGCTGTTTGGGTTTAACTACCGGGTTGAGATGTTTGTCCCCGCTCCGCAACGTACCTTTGGCTATTATGTCTTTCCCATCTTGCAAGGTGACAGGCTGATTGCGCGCGTGGATATGAAAGCGTTCCGCGACGCGGATACATTGCGTGTAAAAGCTCTTTGGCCAGAGCAAAAAGTTCGATGGAGCAATGCAAAACAACGCGCGTTCGAGGCGGAGCTGGGGCGGCTGACCCATTTGGCGGGCGTCAACGAGGTTACATTTGATGATGGGTGGTTGCGCGATCCTGCCTAGCGCAGAACCAGCTCGGACAAATCCGCTGCTGCTTGCCTGAACAACTCTAGGTGTTGCTCCAAATCCGAAAGCGTCACCCGTTGGGTCGGGGCATGAACCGACAGCGTCGACATCAGCCGACCATGGTTGTCATGGATTGGGACCGCAATTGCGACCATACCATCCATAAATTCTTCATTATCAGTTGAGTAGCCCCGCTCGCGGGTCAGCTCGATCTCTTCCAAAAGCGTCTGCGGATCAGTCATGGATTTCGTTGTATGCTGGTCCAGAATCGCCGCCGACAGGTACTTTGCCAAATGACGGGGGGCGAGGGACGACAGGTACATTTTTCCGCTGGCAGTACAATGAAACGGTACCGTCGTTCCAATAGGTAACTGAATACGCAACGGCCATTTTGTCTCAACACGGTCAAGGTAAACCATACCATCCCGGTCTGGCGTGGCGATGTTGCAGGTTTCGCCCACATCTTCGGTCAGCGCATTAAGAACCGCCAATCGCACGGTTCGCACCCGAGAGGAGGACAGCACGTTGACTGACATCTTCCGCAATCGTTGTCCGGCAGAATAAGATCGCCCGTCGATATCCCGCTGCAAAAAACCTTCTTCTTCAAGGCGATGAAACAACCTGTGTATTGTCGGTTTAGGCAGCCCCAGAACTTCGTTTGCGGCGGTCGGGGTTAGCGGTACCCCGACCCTCGCAATTTCTTCCAGCAGAAACAGCAATCTCAGATTTGTCGGTATGG
Source organism: Sulfitobacter sp. SK011 (assembly GCF_003352065.1). NCBI lineage: Bacteria > Pseudomonadati > Pseudomonadota > Alphaproteobacteria > Rhodobacterales > Roseobacteraceae > Sulfitobacter > Sulfitobacter sp. SK011. The sequence goes on along the minus strand of NZ_CP025803.1, from coordinate 4,014,852 downwards.
TGGTATCTGACCTGCCGGCATCTGCCATGTTTCTACACCTTCGAAATAAATCACTGCAGCAGCCATAAGGCCAATTGCGGTGTCAACGCTACTAAAAACCATACACTGATCAGGGCGATGAGATACGGCACTATATATCGAAGCAGGCGGAAATACGGCACACCTGTTACGCCACTCGCCACATAGAGGTTCAAACCATAGGGCGGTGTGATGAAGCCAATTGACGCACCAACGAGGAAAATCACCGCAAAGTGGATCGGATCAACACCGACCGACGCAGCAATTGGCGCAAGGATCGGTGCTAGAATGATCGTCACTGGAAGGCTTTCCAAGATCATCCCGGCCACAAAAACAATCGCCATCGACGTGAACAGCACGGCATAATACCCACCCATTCCGGTTACGAAATCGCCGATGAATTCCTTGGCACCCAATGCTGACATGACTTGCTGCATCGCGACTGACACCGCAATAAGAGGCACCAGAATACCGGTGATCTGTGCGGATCGGGTCACAATTTTTGGCACCTGAAGCAGCGTGAACCCTTCAACCACAAACATGGACATCATGTTTTTTTCCGTCACAGGCGTGTCTTTGTCGCCCCCCATGATCTTGTTGAGCGGATGGCAAATCATGCCGACGATGATACAGAAACCCACTGTCACCCCGGCCGCTTCTGTCGGAGAGAATTTGCCCGAATAAATGCCCCAAAGCACCAGACCGATCGCAAAGAAGCCCAACCAGGCACCGATTGCCGTTTTGATGACACGAGAGATGGACAGTTTGATCAGATACCCCCAGCCATTCAATGTGCAGATGATAAACGCCGCCGTCATCATCGCCAGAACCATCAGGCTACCCGGAACGATGCCCGCAACGAACAGTTCCGAAATGGAGAGGTTCATTAAGAACCCATAAACAATGAAGATGATCGACGGTGGAATGATGATCCCGACCGTACCGCCCGCCGCAGCGGTTGCCGCAGAGAACCGTTCGTCATAGCCACCTTTGACCATTTCAGGGTGCAACATGGAACCGATGGTTGCCGTCGTGGCCGAGTTGGACCCTGAGATCGCAGCGAACAACCCGCAGGCGGCAATTGCGGCCATGGCAAGACCACCACGCAGCCATCCGAGACATGCATAGGCAAAGTCCGATAATCGTCTGGCAATACCTGACTGGTTAATCAAATCCCCGGTCAGGATGAACAATGGCATCGCAAGAAGGGCAAAGCCCTTGTTGAACACATTCAGCAATTCGTTGCCTGTGTTGTCCAGTTGCAGCCCGATCACAAAACTACAGCCAATCACCCAGTAAAAGATGACCAACAGCACTGGCGTGCCAAGCATAAAGACAACCGTTACGCCCAGGGAAATTAGGGTAATCCACGATGCATCAGACATCACGCTTCTCCGCCAATGACAGCTTGTTTAATGATTTCCTGACCGGTCCGGTAGTTGTGCCAGTCTTCCAGCCAGTTGCCGACAACGCGGCCTGACATCAGGGTAAAGGCCAGTGGCACGGTCACGTAGAACCACCACTTCATGGTATCATCCACGCCGTCGACGAGTTGGAAGTTGTCGGCGGAATAGGCTGTGAACCGCAAGGATGTGGTGATCGCGATCCAGCAAAAGCCCAGCCACAAAAGCGCATCCATTGTCAGCGCGGCCATCTGCGCAGGAGGAGACATCTTGCTGCGAAATTCGCTAAAGCTAAGGTGGGTGCGCAGTTTGACGTTATAAGAGCATCCAAACCACGCCATGATCATAAACAGGAACGGTGGCACTGTGGTTGATCCCGCCCATTGGCGCGAAAACCAAAAGCGGTCGATCACGCCCCAAAAGATGATGCCAGCGATCATCAGATAGGCGACAACCGAAATGCCCCGCTCAAGATGGCGATCGACAAAAGGTAGGGCCTTGTAAAAAAGGTTCGCCAGAATGCCGCCGATAATGGTGACAAAAAAGCAGAACAACCACATCCCATCCGCGTTAAAAGCGTCCTTCATTTTCCATGCGCTGCCGGAAAACAGTGCAGAAAACACTTCTGCTACTTCGGCCCATATCGACATCAAGGCATCCCCCCCTTGTTTGAAACGGCTCGTCTCAAGACCCTATGCTGCGCTATCTGCAGCTTTTGGTCGATCCAAAAAGCGTTTTTTGCTAAAGAAAAGCCGACCCGCCTGCGCAGGTCGACCTTTGATTTACGAAGCTTCTATCAGCCTTTCCACCAGCGGCGAGGCTCAACGTTTTCTGCCAACGTATCTTTCGGAATCTGCCGTGCGATGTCGTAGATTTCCTGATACGTGTCGCGGCCACCGGACCACGCATTGAGGCGCTCGCGCCAGTCTTCCCACAGCTGTGGCTGGAATTCTGGCGAACACATTTCCTCGGCCATTTTGATCTGATCATCGGCAAGGAATGCGTTACGCACCCCGTTTTGTGCAAAGATCGTTCCGGGCAATTGTGGATCAGAGTGTCCAACGGTGTTAACCAGCGCCGCTTCGTTCGCCGCTTGCACGTGAACCTGCGCCAGATAGGACGATTCCATCACCGCATCCTGCAAGGCACCATCAAGGCTGTCGAACGCTTTGACAGACATCGCCGTATGCTCTGTGCCGCAGAAGAATTTCAGGTCAACCGACTGTGAAACCACTGGCGACATATTCGCATAAGCAACCGCAGATGCCCAAGTTTCCGCACCATCAATGAGGCCCTGCTTCAGACCATCAAGTGTTTCTTCCCACGCCACAGGCACTGGGTTCAGGTTCAGCGCTTCCATCGCGATGCGGCCCAGTTGAGTCCCTGTAACGCGGTTCTTGGTCCCAAACATTTCCTCAAGCGTCGTGATGGTTGGCGCATCCTTGTACTTCAGGCCCATCTGGATGCCGCGCAGTTCGCAGTGGCTGAACAGGAATTTGAGGCCGTGGCGCTTTTCGTAGGGGTCCCGCAACAAAGGAACTGATTCGGGGGAATAGAGGAAGTGATACTGTGCCGCGCGTGACGGGAACATGTAGGCATAGTCCAACACGTTCAGATACGGTGCACCACCCGCAGAGTTCTGCGTAGAGGCAGCATAGATATCGACAATGCCCTGCTGCGTTTTCTCAACGCAAGAGGTCTGGCCACAGATCTGGTTATCGCCGATGAACTCAACCCGGATTTCGCCGTCTGTGCGGCTTTCCAGATCGCGGGCAAATTCCAATGCGCCAGCACGTTCAATCAACAGGTTACGGGCATTAAAGCCGGACGCACCGAATTTGAAAGTGAACTTTGCTTCCTTGGCGAAACGCTTTTCATAAGTCGATTCCGCAGCACTTGCGAGATTTGCGAGGCTCATCGCCCCACCAAAACCGCCCGCAGCCAGCAAGGTCGAACTCATTCCATAACGCCCTGCGACCCGGAATAGATCGCGGCGTGAAATGCCTTTCAGTTTCCGTTGTAAACTCATTTTGGTTCCTCCCAGTTGAGTAGTTTTTTAATTAATGAGACTTATTGTTTCAAAAAAGACTAGTATGGTTTTGTGCTTCTGTATAGAATTTTCTTCAAGCAACTGGGGGAAAGTTGAAATGGAAGCAGATTTCATCGTAATTGGCGCAGGTTCTGCAGGATGTGTTGTAGCAAATCGGCTCAGCGCAGATCCGAAAAACAAGGTGATTCTGTTGGAAGCGGGGGGTCGCGATCTGAACCCGTGGATCCATATTCCAGTTGGATATTTCAAAACGATCCACAATCCAAAGGTTGACTGGTGTTATAAAACTGAACCTGATCCGGGGCTGAACGGTCGATCAATTGAGTGGCCCCGCGGCAAGGTTCTGGGCGGATCATCTTCGCTGAACGGATTGCTCTATGTGCGTGGGCAACCACAAGACTATGACCGCTGGCGTCAGATGGGGAATACGGGATGGGGGTGGGACGATGTGTTGCCCCTGTTCAAACGTGCGGAAAAGAACGAACGCGGGGCTGATGAATTTCATGGCGATCAAGGGCCGCTTTCCGTCAGCAATATGCGCATCCAGCGGCCCATCACCGATGCCTGGGTCGCAGCTGCACAAGCGGCGGGGTACAAATTCAATCCCGATTACAATGGTGCAGATCAGGAAGGCGTTGGTTTCTTTCAATTGACCTCAAAGAATGGCCGCCGGTGCAGCGCCGCTGTGGCCTATCTGAATCCGGTAAAAAGCCGTGAGAACCTCAAGATCATCACCCACGCCCAAGTGGATAAATTGGTCATCAAAGACAAACGGGCAACGGCAGTGACCTACACTGACCGAAGCGGCAACGTGCACACGATTACAGCCGGACGCGAGATCATCTTGTGTGGCGGTGCGATCAATTCGCCGCAGCTCTTGATGTTATCGGGCATTGGCGAAGCGGCCCAGTTGGCAGAACATGGAATTGAGGTGCAACAGGACCTCACAGGCGTTGGCAAGAACATGCAGGACCACCTACAAGCGCGATTGGTCTATAAGTGTAATGAACCGACCCTGAATGATGAAGTTAGCAGCCTTTATGGTCAGGCCCGGATTGCCCTGAAGTACGCGATGTTCCGGTCTGGACCGATGACCATGGCAGCCAGCCTTGCCACTGGCTTTATGAGAACCCGAGATGATCTGGAGACCCCTGACATTCAGTTTCATGTGCAGCCCCTGTCTGCGGAAAACCCCGGCAAGGGTGCGGACAAGTTTTCGGCCTTTACCATGTCGGTCTGTCAGTTGCGTCCAGAAAGCCGGGGTGAAATCAGGTTGGGCAGTGCTGAACCGCGTGCATACCCAAAGATCATTCCAAATTACCTCGCCACCGAAACGGATTGCCGGACTGTTGTGGCGGGCGTCAATATCGCGCGAAAAATTGCACGTCATGCGCCTTTGACGTCAAAGATTTCACAAGAATACCGTCCGCATGCGAGCCTTGACATGGATGACTACGATGCGACGCTTGACTGGGCGCGCAACAATACGGCGTCGATTTATCACCCGACGGGGACCTGTAAGATGGGTCAGGGCAGGGACGCAGTTGTTGACGCGCGTCTGCGGGTTCATGGCATCGCGGGGTTGCGTGTGGCCGATTGCTCAATCATGCCAGAGATCGTTTCAGGCAACACAAATGCGCCAGCGATCATGATCGGAGAGAAAGCCAGCGATCTGATCCTGGAAGATCTGCAGGGCTAAAAGACGCGCGGCCGCAGACCAGCGTGGAACCAACTGAGATACGTAAATATTGAATAGACGGGCCGCCCCGTTGCTTGCTCAATATCCGGTGCATAGGGCACCATATTGGTGCATTCCAAAACGATTGCACCTACATTGGGGTGGTCCGCGATCAATTGTTGGGCCGCGCGTATCATGTCCTGTCTGGCATCAGAAACATCCAGTGTTGTCAGATTGCCAAGAATAGATTTTGAAAAGCTGCTGCCATCGGTCCCTTGCACAGGACAGTGTGGCGGCGCGCCTGCGGCCTCCAGATGTGCGAGCGTCAGCGTTGCGGCTGAGATTGTCAGAATGCCGACCATCTGATCGGATGGGAGCATCGCCTGAACCTGAGCGACCTGTTCAAGCGCTGACGCAGCAACCGGGACCTTGAGTGCTGTCGACAGTCGCGGGCGGATCAAAGCTAGAAATCCACAGGTGGTGGCAATGCCGGTGCAGCCCGAAGCAACCAAATCACGACCTGTTTCAATGAAGGCCTGCACAAATGGTTCGACGTCGTCGCATACAATCGCACTGGGTGTTGCGCCGGGAACCACCGCATACCGCACGGGGAACGGCCAGGTGTCCGGGTTCCCGACATCCCCAAGGATACGCGGAAACTGCGTATCGAGCATTAAAATACCCAATCTGGCGTGATCCTCTTGGCGCATCTCACTATCCATTCCTTGCTCAGTCAGCCTGCCGCTGATTGAGAGTCGCATCAAGCGCAACTATCCTTACAATAACAATTTACAAACATTTTGTTGACGATTTGTATTTTTGTGCAAGTATACCGGAAAGGAATCAAGCCGTGACACATCCATTAGATATACTGGAATTAGATATGCTGGCGGCCTCATGACGCGACACGTCGTTGTCATTGGTGCGGGAATTGTTGGAGTTTCCACTGCCATATGGCTGCGCAGGGCCGGTGCGGATGTTACTTTGGTTGACCGCGCAAAGCCAGGGACCGGAACATCGCATGGCAACGCCGGCGTGCTTGCCGCCTGTTCGATGGTGCCGGTCACGGCCCCCGGCCTGGCCCGAAAAGCGCCCGGTATGCTTTTGGACCGTGATTTTCCGTTGTTCCTGCGCTGGTCCTATCTGCCCCGACTTCTGCCATGGCTCCGACGTTACATGAGCAACGCGAACGATGCCGACACCCGCCGGATCGCCAAGGGATTGATCCCCATCGTTTCGGACAGTGTCGAGCAACACAAAAGCCTATGTGCTGAATTGGGACTGGGGGATTGGGTCACTGAAAGCGACTATTGCTTTGCTTACCATGACCGTGCTGCATTTGATGCGGAGCGCTACACTTGGGCGCTTCGGTCTGATGCGGGTTTTGTGCCCGAAATCATCGAAGGCGGGGCAGTGCATGAATATGAACCTTCTTTTGGGCCTGACATCACTTTGGTGGCCTGCCTGAAAGAACATGGATTCATCCGTGACCCCGGCGGCTATGTTCAGGCGCTGGCAAAGGCGTTCACCGAACGTGGTGGAAAGATCATACAGGCAGACGTAGAGGATTTTGATCTGAGCGGTGGCTTGGTCAAGGGCGTGCACACAACACAAGGCACAATTGCCTGCGATGATGTGGTGCTTGCCACGGGTGTCTGGTCAAAACCACTGATGCAAAAACTTGGGTTGAACGTGCCCTTGGAGGCGGAGCGTGGATACCACATTGTGTTTGAAGGGGCATCGGGCGGCCCCTCGCGTCCGTTCATGATCGCCAGTGGAAAATTTGTCGCAACGCCTATGGCACAGGGGTTGCGGTGTGCCGGTATTGTCGAATTTGGCGGGCTGGATGCAGGCCCCTCAAAGGCACCGCTCGACCTGTTGCGCAGACAAGTAAAACGGACCTTTCCACAACTGACTGCAAGCAATGAAATCGAATGGCTGGGGCATCGACCCGCCCCCAGTGACAGCCTTCCCCTGATCGGGGAGGTTGGACAATCTCGGGTCTTTACTGCCTTCGGGCATCACCACATCGGGTTGACGGGCGGGCCAAAAACGGGCCGACTGGTCGCCGGATTGATCACGGGTCAGCCAACCAACACCGACCTGACCGCGTATCACCCGCAACGCTTTGGCGCTGCATAAAACCAACTGGGAGAAGATCAATGAAACGAACTGCAAAACTAATGACGGGTGTGGCAACGGCGGCACTTGCGTTGACAACCGCAATTCCTGCATTCGCGGCCGAAAAGTGGGACATGCCGATGGCGTATTCGGCATCCAACTTTCACTCTGAGAACGGAGTGACATTTGCCCAATGCGTCACCGATGGCACAAGCGGCGAAATTGAGATCACGGTTCATCCCGGCGGATCGCTTTTTGCTGGTGCAGACATCAAACGGGCCATCCAGACCGGTCAGGTACAGATTGGCGAGCGTCTGTTGTCAGGCCACCAGAACGAAAGCGCCGTCTTCGGCTTTGACAGCATCCCGTTCCTTGCGCCGTCTTTCGATGACAGCGGCAAACTGTGGGAAGCAGCCAAGCCCAAAGTCGAAGCGGTATTGGAAGAGCAGAATCTGCACCTGCTTTATAACGTGCCATGGCCGCCACAGGGCCTCTACTTCAAGAAAGAAGTGAATTCCGTCGCAGACATGGCAGGCGTAAAATTCCGGTCCTACAACAACACCACGGCACGTTTGGCGGAATTGACCGGCATGGCCCCGGTTACAATTGAGGCCGCAGAAGTCAGCCAGGCCTTTGCCACTGGGGTCGCGGAATCGATGATTTCATCAGGTGCCACCGGCTATGACCAAAAAGTCTGGGAAAGCCTGACGCATTATTATGAAGTCGATGCATGGCTGCCGCGCAACTATGTGATGGTGAATGCCGATGTCTGGAGCGGTGTTTCTGACGCCAACAAAGAGATCATCAATACCTGCGCCACCGAGGCTGAGGCACGCGGCTTGCAGGCGTCCAAGGACTACACCCAGTTCACCTATGACGGTCTGCGCGAAGGTGGCATGGCAGTTGGTCCCGCCGGCGAAGAGCTGATGTCTGGCCTGCGCGAAGTGGGTGCTACCATGACGGCAGAATGGCTTGAAGCCGCCGGAGATGACGGCAAAGCGATTGTCGATGACTTCAAAGCGATGAAGTAATCCCAGAACCAAATGGCGGCGCGGAACACAGCGCCGCCATTTTCAATTGATCCATGCGGGGGGGCGGGACGATGACATTGCTGCGCAAATTTCTTGATTTTATCTATGTTGCTGCGGGGGCCATTGCGGCGCTTTGTCTGGTCACCATTCTGCTGCTGATCGTGGCACAAATGGTCGCGCGCTGGACGGGTGCGGTCTTTCCGGGTGCGGCAAGTTATGCAGGCTACGCGATGGCCGGTGCCAGTTTCCTTGCCTTTGCCAATGCATTGAACCGGGGTGCGCACATCCGCGTTTCGATCTTGCTTAATTCACTTTCAGTCGGGCCAAAACGCCTGCTTGAAATCTGGTGCTTTGGCCTTGCGGCGGCAATTTCGGCCTATTTCACCTATTACGCCTATTGGTTTGTCTATTGGTCGTGGAAATTCAAAGAGATCAGCCAGGATCAAGATGCGACGCAACTTTGGATACCGCAATCTGTGATGGTCCTTGGTGGTGCAATCCTGACCGTCGCCCTGATCGACAATCTTGTTTCCGTCATCGTCAAAGGTGATCACCGGATCACCCGGGACCTTGTCGATCAAAGTTTTGGGGAATGATGCCATGACCGAGATTTATGCCATCATCCTTTTCCTCTTTGTCCTCTTCTTCCTGCTTGGCACCGGCGTCTGGGTCGGGCTTGCCCTGATGGGTGTTGCCTGGGTCGGGATGGAGCTTTTCACCACACGCCCTGTCGGTGACGCCATGATCACCACGATCTGGGCGTCCTCCTCCAGCTGGACGTTAACCGCGCTGCCGCTGTTCATCTGGATGGGCGAGATCCTGTATCGAACCCGGTTAAGCGAGGACATGTTCAAAGGGCTGTCCCCTTGGCTGGCGCGGTTGCCGGGTGGCCTGGTGCATACCAACATTGTCGGATGTACCGTGTTTGCCGCCGTCTCCGGCTCCTCCGCCGCGACGTTGACGACCGTGGGCAAGATGTCGATTCCTGAGCTGCGCAGTCGGAACTATCCCGAGAAAATGATCATCGGTACTTTGGCGGGTGCTGCAACCCTGGGTCTGATGATCCCACCGTCGTTGGCGCTGATTGTCTATGGCGTCACGGTAAATGAAAGCATCACCAAACTGTTCTTTGCCGGCGTGATGCCGGGTCTCGTGCTGGCGGCGATGTTCATGGGCTACCTCGCCATCTACAGTTGGACTTCCAAGGATTGGAAACCCCTTGTTGAACCGGCCATGTCATTCGCAGAAAAGCTGCGCAATTCGCGGTTCCTGATCCCGGTTTTCGCCCTGATCACCGTTGTCATCGGGTCTATGTACCTTGGCTTTGCCACCGCAACCGAAGCGGCTGCCATCGGTGTAATCGGTTCATTGACGCTCGCGCTTTTTCAGGGGTCGCTGAACTGGTTCAGTTTCCGCGACAGCCTGATGGGTGCAATGCGCACCTCTGCGATGATCGCACTGATCCTGGCCGGCGCTGCATTTTTGAAACTTTCAATGGGGTTCACCGGCCTGCCCCGCGCCTTGGCGGAAATGATTGCTGAGATGGGCCTGACCCGGTTTCAGCTGCTGATGGCTTTGCTGGTGTTTTATATCGTGCTGGGCATGTTTTTGGATGGAATTTCTGTGATCGTGCTGACAATCGCAGTGGTGGAGCCCTTGGTGCGTGATGCAGGCATCGACCTGATCTGGTTCGGTATTTTTGTGGTTATTGTGATCGAAATGGCTCAAATCACGCCGCCGATTGGGTTCAACCTCTTTGTGCTGCAAGGCATGACAGATCACGAGATGGGCTATATCACCCGCGCCGCGCTCCCGATGTTTGCGATCATGGTGTTGATGGTGTTCCTGCTGATCTGGTTCCCGGAAATTGCGACTTGGTTGCCCGACAACCTGCGCAAGGGGCCGGTGTAGGGGTGACAGGCCATGCATCGCTTCCTTTGGCTTGCGTCCACCCATGCGCGACTGTGCCTGATCGCGGGACTGGCGGCGGGGCTGCTGTTGCCGGGACTGGCGCGCGCGCTGGTGCCCTGGTTGCCGCATATGGTGGCGGCGCTGCTGACCATCACGGCCCTGCGCATCGGACACCGCGCCGCAATGGGGGCCGCACGCGATCTGCGCTGGGGACTGGCCGCCGTTGCGGTGTTGCAACTGGCGGTGCCCTTGGTGCTGCTTTTCGTGCTGACAGTGTTTGGGTTGCAGGATACCCCTGCGACCCTCGCCATCGTTCTGGCCAGCGCCGCCCCTGCCATCACCGGCAGCGTCAATCTGGCGCTCATTTTACGTCTGGATGGCGGACGCATGATGCAAATTCTGGTTCTTGGGACGGCGGCGTTCCCGCTGACCATTCTGCCAGTTCTGACAGTGCTCCCACAGCTTGGCCCAGCGTCCGAAGTGATCTTGTCCGCGCTGAAATTGCTGGTCGTCATACTGATTTCGACAACACTGGGGTTCTGCCTGCGCGCGTGGATATTTCCCCGCCCCACCGTGGGCCAAGTCAAGGCGCTGGATGGGGCGTCCGTTTTGGCGTTTTCCTTTATCGTTGTTGGCCTGATGGCGGCCCTCAACCCTGCGCTGCGCAGCGATCCTATGGCAGTGGCCAAATGGGCGATGCTTGCCTTCGCCATCAGCTATGTTCTGCAGGCACTTTCGCTAATCGTCCTGCGCCGCACGACCTTGCGTCCGGTCGCGGGCCCACTGGCAATCGGCGCTGGCAATCGCAATATTGCACTGTTCCTTGTGGCACTTCCTGCGGATGTTCTGGCCCCTCTGATGGTCTTTATTGGGTGTTGGCAACTGCCAATGTACCTGACACCGATCCTGTTGCCCCGTCTTTATGCAAAGGCTCTATCCAATGACTGATTGGCCAAAAATTCGCACTGTTGGGCTGTCTGGCATCCTCGTCAGTTTCGCCGATAAACTGTCCGAACCTGCCAACCGCGCGGCACTGGCATTTCGTGCGGCAATTGATGGCCAGAACTGGCCCGAGGTGTCAGAAACCAGTACATCCCTTGTCTCGGCATTCTTGCAGGTTGACCTTGCCGCCACACCGTTTGAGGCGATGAAAGAGCGTCTCATCGACCTCATCAAGCAGCAAGACTGGTTTGCAGCGCCATTGCCTGAAGGGCGTACATTATGGCATGTGCCGACGGTCTATGGCACTGATCTGGCCCCACAGTTGGAAGAGGCCGCCGAGGTCGCAGGCGTTGACCCTGACACGGCGATCAAACAGCTTTCCCAAGCGCGCGTACGGGTGTTGACCATCGGCTTTGCGCCTGGTCAGCCCTATTTGGGCGAGTTGAGCGAGACCTGGAACATTCCCAGACAACAAAAACTGACCCAGGCCGTGCCCGCAGGCGCGTTGGTTGTGGCGGTGCGTCAACTGGTTGTGTTTACCAATGTGACACCAACAGGCTGGCGGCACGTTGGGCAGACCGCGTTTAAAACATTCCGGCCTGACGCCGCGCGCCCTTTTGCCCTGTCGCCCGGTGACGAAATGATGTTTCCGGCAATATCTGAGGCAGAGCTGAAGGATATCAAAGACAAGGACACATCCGGCAATGGCGGTGCCGAGATGGAGGTTCTGACATGACCGCAACATTGACGATCCTTCAGGCCGGCCCGGCCCTCAGTTTGCAAGATCTTGGGCGGCCCGGGTATCTTGCTCAAGGGCTAACGCGCGGAGGAGCTTCTGATCCGACAGCCCTTTATGAAGGGGCTGCTTTGCTGCGCCAACCAGTTGGTGGTGCCGCGATTGAGATGGCCGGAACCGGCGGCAGTTTCAGGTCCGACACTGACATTCGCATCGCCATGACGGGGGCCAAGATGGCGGCCAATATTGACGGTGAATCGCTGATCTGGAACGCCAGCCATCTGTTGCCCGCCGGGGCCACCCTGACAATCGGCGGCGCACAGAATGGCAGTTATGGCTATTTCCATGTTGGCGGTGGATTTGCTACCGAGCCACAGATGGGGTCCCGTGCCAGCCACCTGAGCGCGGGATTGGGTCAAGCACTCAAGAGCGGTGATACCCTGCCTGTTGGCAAGGACGGCGGCAAAGACATCGGTATGACCCTTCCCGCCGACACCCGCTTTGGCGGTGGTGTTGTCCGCGTTGTTGCATCAATGCAAACGGAGGCGTTCGCGCCGGAAACCCGGGAAAGGTTTATCCAGACCCCGTTCAAACGGGACAGCCGTGCCAACCGGATGGGGGTCCGCATGGACCATGACGGGACGGGATTTTCAACCGACGGTCAGCTCAGCATCGTATCCGAGGTGATTGTGCCGGGTGACATCCAGATTACCGGTGATGGTGCCCCGTTTGTGCTGATGTGCGAATGCCAGACCACGGGGGGCTATCCGCGTATCGGCACCGTGATCCCCTGCGACCTGCCGCGCATTGCGCAGGCGCAGACCGGGGCGGCGATCCGCTTTGAATTCATTGAGATGGATCAGGCGGTCGCGCTCCAATCCCGCTATCTCAAGGAACTTAAGAGCCTTGCGTCGTCTGTAGTGCCATTGGTCCGTGACCTGGCAAACATCCGTGATCTGCTTAGCTATCAACTGGTTGGCGGTGTTGTCTCTGCTGATGCGGACCCATTCCAAGAGGAGGTTTGAAATGACGTATGTGGACCTGAATGCCGACATGGGAGAAAGCTTTGGCCCATGGAAGATGGGCGACGATGCTGCCCTGTTGAATATTGTGACTTCGGCCAATATCGCCTGTGGCGGACATGCGGGCGACGCGGATGTGATGGCCGCCACCATGACGCTTGCACATCAAAACGGGGTGGGGATTGGCGCGCATCCGGGATTTATGGATCTGGTTGGATTTGGGCGCAACCGGATGTCGGTGCCGCGCGCGACGTTGCAAAACCAAATCCGCTATCAGGTTGCCGCAAGCATCGGCATGGCCAAATCCGTGGGTGCAAAAGTGCGGCATTTGAAACTGCATGGTGCCATCGGTAACATGACATCCGAAGACGAAACCATGGCGCGCGACCTGTTCGAAGCGGCGCTGAGCGTGGACCCAGACCTGATCATCATGGTTCTGGCGGCCACGGCACAACAGCGCGCTGCGCAATCATTGGGATGTGCATGGGCCAGCGAAATTTTCGCCGACCGGGCCTATAACGATGATGCGACACTGGTGGACAGATCAAAGCCCGGTGCGGTGATCCATGATGCAGCACTTGCCGGAAAACGCATGGTCGAAATGGTCCAGGCGCGCGCGATCATCACGGAAAGCGGCAAGCATATTCCCACACCGATTGACACGATTTGCATGCATGGGGACACGCCCGAAGCAGTTCAAATCGCCGGGTCCGTGCGCAGGGATCTTGAGGCGGCAGGGATCACAGTGCGCCAGTTCGAGGGGCATTGATCTGGCACGTTACCCATTATGCAATGCGCATTTGCGCTGACTGCCTAAAGGCTTTCCTCAAGAGCTGCGAGAATAGCGTCACCCATCTGGCTTGTGCTGATTGGCGTGCCGCCTTCTTCGCCCATCAAATCTGCGGTGCGGGCCCCATCTGACAGGACTTTCTCTATCGCGGCTTCGACCCGTGCCGCTTCGTCGCCCTGGTCAAAGGAATAGCGCAAGGCCATGGCAAAGCTGAGGATACAGGCAATCGGGTTTGCTTTTCCCTGACCCGCGATATCGGGCGCTGATCCGTGCACCGGTTCATAGAGTGCCTTGGGCCGGCCATCCGCATTTGGCGCGCCAAGACTGGCAGAGGGCAGCATCCCCAGCGATCCGGTCAGCATCGCCGCACAATCGGACAGGATGTCGCCAAAAAGATTGTCGGTCAGGATCACATCAAATTGCTTGGGCGCACGCACCAGCTGCATCGCGCCGTTGTCTGCATACATATGGCTCAATTCGACATCAGGATAATCCGCATCGTGCACGCGCTGTACAACCTCGCGCCACAATATCCCGGATTCCATCACGTTCGCTTTTTCCATTGAGCAGACTTTGTTGCCGCGACGGCGCGCCAGTTCAAAGGCAGATCGCGCAACGCGGTCAATCTCCGATTCGGTATAGCGCTGGGTGTTGATGCCAACCCGTTCGTTACCTTCTTCAAATATCCCACGCGGTTCGCCGAAATAAACGCCAGAAGTCAGTTCACGCACGATCATGATATCAAGACCTGCAACGATATCCTTTTTGAGCGAAGAGAAATCGGCAAGTGCGTCGAAACATTGGGCAGGGCGCAAGTTCGAAAAGAGGTCCATCTCTTTGCGCAGGCGCAGCAATCCGCGTTCCGGTTTTACGCTGAAATCCAGAACGTCATATTTTGGCCCACCAACAGCGCCCAGCAATACCGCATCTGCGGCCAACGCCTTGGCCATTGTGTCATCGTGAAGCGGCGTGCCGTGCTTGTCATAGGCAGCGCCACCAACCAGATCATGTTCGATATTGAACGGCAGATCACGCTTTTCCCCAAACCAGTCGATCACGCGTGTGACCTGTTCCATGACTTCGGGTCCGATGCCGTCACCGGCGAGGATAAGCAAGGTTGGGTTGGCCATGGGTCGCTCCTGAAAAAACTGTCAGATGCGGCGTAGCGTGACGCGGCCAGAGGGTCAAGAACGCCTAGGGTTTCTTGAGCGCGACCCAGACCAGACTGTGACGGCTGGCCGCCTCATTTAGCGGAGCAACCTGCGCGTCGACGATGGCCCAGTCGCGCGATGGCAAAACATAATCGACGCGCATTTTCCCGGTCTGGGGCCATGCAACTGTTGTCGAGGCAGGTGCAGGGTCCTGAAGGGCAGGATGATCGAGTATGTTCTGGATCGCTATGGACCGGCCGTCGCCACGATCCGGATCCAGGTTCGCATCTCCCATCAGGATAAATGCCTCATTTGGTGCAGGGCCAAATGCCCCACCGAGAAAATGAGACCAAAATGCTACCTCATCGTGATTTCGTCTTCCATTGCGGTCTTCTGGCCCGTCAAAGACTGGTGGTGAGGCATGAAAGGTCAAAATGTGAAATCGTCCCATTTCAGGATGGTCGATGGGCAGCACCCAATGCCCGTTTGTTGACAAGCGCTGGATCTCATGTGCGGCCGCGCTTGGAAATGGGCCGGATTGTGTCATCGGATACAGGTTGTCGGGCAGTTCTTTCCACAGGACTATGGAATAATCCTGTACCATGGAGGTGTCGATCGGATGCCGTGACAGGACAGCCATGCTGCCTTGTCCAAAGAACCGTCCGTACCCCTGGGCATCGCCGGGGCCGCCCGGATCGCCATCACCATCAAGATCGATATCCGTTTGCAGTCCCGCATTTGGCGGTGCCGCGAAATGATATGGATAGTCCAGCCCGCGCTCCTTTAGTCCGTTTGCGAATGCACCGAGAGCTGCGTTTTTTAAGTCGTAATCGAACCCTTGCAAGGCAATCACGTCAGGCCGCGCTGCGATGATCGTATCCATCACTGCCAGTATCTGAACATCGGAACCCTTGAGAATATCGCGCAGCAGTATTCCCGGACCCTTGCGCGACAATTCAGTGTTAAATGTCGCAACGCGCAGTGTTTCTGCGATGGCGGGTAAAGCAGTCGACATCGCGACTGCGACAGCGATCAAGCGGTTTGAAAACCATCCTCGCCTTCGGCGCTTGCATAGGCACGGCGGCGTTTGTCCTCGATCATGTCTGCAATTTTCGCCATGGCGATGCCCCGCATGATCATGCTTGCAGGAAGGAAGGCCCATGCGCTTATTGTCCAGATCATTGTTTGCGGATTGCTCAGTGTGATTGGGTCTACCAGATCAGAGGCCGCTTTGACCACAGCGGGAATAATGAAAGGCAGCAGAAAGCCAAGCGCGATGTTAATGCGGGCGTCACGCTGCAAGCGATACAAGACATCGCCGCCACCGGTTGGATCAAACAACGGCAGGTTGACCCAGACGTTAAAGGCACCGCGGCGTGTCGGCCAACCAAGGATGCGGACCAAGACCAAAAAGGCAGTCATAGCCGTCAAAGAGATGAGGTAGGCCAGACCTGCAGACGTACGCACTGAACGGACGATCGCCAGATCCGACCCTTCCGGTAACATCAGGACGACAAGCCGGACCGGAGAATAGGGAAAATCAATCGCATTGCCGACAATCGTTCCGATAGAGGTCAATGCGCCGGTCATCATCGTTGGCTCCGTCTGGCCTTTGATGATCGCCGACAGCATAACCACAGTCAAAAACAATGCGGTAAAACGCAGGCGGTTAAAGGGCGGGGCGTCGCGAAATTCAACAATGCTGGGAAGCGTGGAGTTGTATTCAACGAAGGTCAAAAAGGCGGCGAGGAGTGCAACCAATACAGTTACTTGGCTTGAATCAGACGCAACATCAGGCAGCATGAGGGCCGGCGTTGCAATCAGCAGAGCAACCAAAAGGCCACGCAAAGTGGCACCTGTCATCCGTCCAATCAAATCTCTGCCCTTCCAAACTGGCCAGCCACGATGCTTTGTCGCGCGCTTGTTCCAACTTGTTGCTTCCGGGTCCCGGAGCGCTGCCTCATTCTTGCCCAATTTGTGCCTTCTTTCGCCTTATTCCTCAAGACCGTTTGTTAAGAAGACTTAAGAGGTGCGGCATTTTGAAGGCGAGGGTGGTGCGTTCTTGCATCATCTTGGTGGCAAGAAAGTGGCGCATTCAACATCTTGTGGGTGCAATCACTGCACCCACAAGACGCGCGAAACCTGCGCGTGAGGCTATAGGATTTGGTTGAGCGAAGCTCTGCCGTGCGGTCAGACCCAGGGCCGACTTTGAGCCGCTGTCGCCTCGAACGTGTCGATGGAAGCCGCCTTTTCCATGGTCAGACCGATATCATCCAAGCCATTCATCAAGCAGTGCTTTTTGAACGCGTCGACCTCGAAGGCAAAGACATCGCCGTCGGATGTTGTGACGGTCTGCGTTTCAAGATCGATTGTGATCCGGGCGTTAGCGCCTTTCTCAGCGTCTTTCATCACAAGATCAACCTGATCTTGTGGCAGGGCAATCGGCAGGATGCCGTTCTTGAAACAGTTGTTGTAAAAGATGTCAGCAAAGCTGGGGGCGATCACGCAGCGGATGCCAAAATCCTTGATCGCCCAAGGCGCGTGTTCGCGTGATGACCCGCAGCCAAAGTTGTCGCCTGCGACCAAAATCTCAGCTTCGCGATATTGTGGCTTGTTCAGGACAAAATCGGGCAGTTCATCGCCATTGTCATCATAGCGCATTTCGTCAAACAGATTTACGCCCAAGCCTGAACGCTTGATCGTTTTCAGAAATTGTTTGGGAATGATCATATCGGTGTCGATGTTGATCATCGGCATAGGCGCGGCAATGCCGGTAAGTGTGTCGAACTTGTCCATTACATCATCTCCCGAACGTCTGTGAGCTTGCCTGTGATTGCTGCTGCTGCTGCCATTGCGGGTGACATCAGATGTGTGCGTCCGCCCCGGCCTTGACGGCCTTCAAAGTTGCGGTTGGACGTTGCAGCACAGCGTTCCCCGGGCGACAGTTGGTCGGGGTTCATTGCAAGACACATGGAACAGCCCGCCAGACGCCATTCAAAACCGGCGTCTTTGAAGATATCAGCAAGGCCTTCCTCTTCGGCCTGCGCACGCACAAGGCCGGAACCGGGCACGATCATCGCGCGCAGCCCTTCTTTGACTTTCTTGCCCTTCAGGATTGCAGCGGCGGCGCGCAGATCCTCGATACGGCCATTGGTGCAGGACCCGATGAACACAGTGTCGATTTCGACATCGGTCAATGGCGTCCCCGCCGTTAGCCCCATGTAATCAAGTGATCGTTGCGCTGCGTCGACCTTGCCGCCTTTAAAGTCAGATGCGGCCGGTACATTCGCCGTGATCGGCAACACATCTTCGGGTGAGGTGCCCCAGGTAACGACTGGCGCGATGTCCTCGCCTTTGAGGGTGACAACCTTGTCCCAGTGCGCATCGTCATCAGAATAAAGGGTTTTCCACCAGTTAAGTGCGGCCTCCCATTGGGCACCTTTCGGGGCGTGGGGACGGCCTTTGCAATATTCAAACGTTTTTTCATCCGGTGCGATCAGGCCTGCGCGCGCGCCGCCTTCGATTGCCATGTTGCAGACGGTCATCCGCCCTTCCATGCTCAGATCGCGGATCGCTTCGCCACAATATTCTATGACATAGCCGGTGCCGCCTGCAGTGCCCGTCTCTCCGATAACCGAAAGCGTGATGTCCTTGGCTGTCACGCCGGGGCGCAGTTTCCCGGTGATCTCAACTTTCATGTTCTTGCCCTTGCGCTGGATCAGCGTCTGGGTGGCCAGAACGTGTTCAACCTCTGATGTGCCGATGCCATGCGCCAAGGCACCAAAAGCACCATGGGTCGCGGTGTGGCTGTCGCCGCACACAACGGTCATGCCCGGAAGGGTCCAGCCCTGTTCCGGACCCACGATATGCACGATGCCCTGACGTACATCGGACACAGGATAATAGTGCAGGCCGAATTCTTTGGCATTGGTATCCAGCGCCTCGACCTGAATACGGCTGTCTTCGGTCATGGTCTTCGCGTTGGCGCGGTCCAGCGTGGTTGGCACATTATGGTCCGGCACGGCGATGGTCTTGTCCGGCGCGCGCACGGTGCGTCCGGTCATCCGCAGCCCTTCAAAGGCTTGCGGGCTGGTGACTTCATGCACCAGATGGCGGTCAATATAAAGCAGGCACGTGCCGTCCTCGGCCTCGTGCGCGACGTGCGCATCCCAGATTTTATCGTAAAGCGTCTTGGGGGACATGATGGTCCTCTCCCGTATGAGTTTGAATGGGGTGGTGGCGATGTTGGGCCGCTTTTACAGGCAGGCGCGCACAGTATGGGTTGCCCCAAAGAAGCGTTCGCGCAGCCGCGCGCGGTCGTCCAGATCAAACACCTGTATCATGCGCCAAGGGAATACAGCGCCAGTTTGAGTCTATCAAGGGCCGAATGACAGGCATGGCGGGCCGCGCGCATGTGCTGATTGCTTGCCGCCTGAGTACCATTGTGCAATTTTGGTGCAGTTCCCAGTTAGGCACCGCGATGAATCCCGACATTGACCCGTTTACAGAGTTTCTGGCCTCACTGCAGGCACAGTTTTCAGGCGTCACAGTATTCGTACAAAGCATCGTCACGCCGGGATGGCGGCAAAACCAGATTATCATCCTGATTGCGCTTGCCTCGATTGCATGGGTGCTGCACCGGGTTTCTGGTAACTTGCTTGAAAACTATGTGCGGTCCCGCGAGGGCTGGGCGAAATGGAAGCTGCGCATGGTTGTGCAGGTCAAGCGGCGTCTTGGCCTGATGTGGTTCGCGTTGATGGCCGGTTCGATTTATCTGGTCATGCAGAATATTACCTGGCCATCACGGTCTTATCTGATCGGATTGGCGGCGACGTTGGCCGCGGTTTGGGTTGGCATTGCCTATGCGGCGCGGCTTGTGCGTAACCGATTTATGCGGCGCATGGTGATGTGGGGATTGTGGATATATGCCACATTCTATTTCCTGAACATCGCCGATGAGGTTTCCGCGTTTTTGGATCGTTTGGCAATTGAGGTCGGTGATTTCCGCCTGTCTGTTCTCACGATCATCACCGCGGCAGTGGTCATTGGTGTGCTTTTTACCGGTGCGAGGCTTGTCAGCACAACCACATCGGCCCGTATTCGCAAGAATGAAGACATCAGCCCTTCGATGCAGGTGTTGGCCGTCAAAGGTGTGCAGGTTCTGCTTTATGGCTTTGCCTTCTTCATGGGCGTCAAGGCGGTCGGCATTGATCTGACGGGGCTTGCGGTTCTGTCAGGTGCGATTGGTGTTGGCCTTGGTTTTGGTCTGCAAAAGGTGGTGTCAAACCTCGTTTCAGGCGTCATCATCCTGATCGACAAATCGATCAAACCCGGTGATGTGATCAGCCTTGGGGATACCTTTGGATGGATACAGACGTTGGGTGCGCGCTATGCCTCTGTGGTGACGCGGGATGGCAAGGAATACCTTATTCCTAACGAAGATCTGATCACCGGACAGGTGGTTAACTGGTCGCACTCCAATGATTTTGTCCGTCTCGATATCTATTTTGGCACGGCTTATGGGGATGATCCGCATGTTGTGCGCAAACTTGCGGTTGATGCCGCCAAAGGCGTTGACCGGGTGCTCAGTTTCAAGGCTCCGGTCTGTCACATTGTGGGGTTTGGCGACAGCAGCGTGGATTATATTCTGCGGTTCTGGATCAAGGATCCTACCGGAGGGCTGACCAACATTCGCGGAAACGTCTATCTGGCCCTTTGGGACACCTTCAAAGAACACGATATCTCAATCCCATTCCCACAGCGCGAAGTGTTGATGCTGGAAGATAGCAAATTGGCGCTGTCGCGCGGGACGCATATTCCCGCGCCTGAATAGCGGTTCCAAAGTCGGATTTGCCCTGTTGGGTTCGTGCCCTACCTTTTCATGACGCATTGGGGCAAAAGGTGACAAATGACGGTGGATCGACCAGTTGTCCTGATTTTGGGAAGCGGGCCAAATGTGACCGCAGCGGCACACTGGCCTAACGCATGGTTCGATCACATCGTTGCCATCAACAACGCGTGGCGCGTGCGCCCGGATTGGAACGCCCTCGTCTTTCCCGAAGATTTCCCGCCAAGTCGTTTGCCGAAAAAAGTGGACGGGGTCCAAACATTGGTTGAGGCATCTGATTTTGTGCCCGCGCAGAACAAATTCGGAGGATTTGTACATGCGGGGGCAACGATGGCCTTTACCACGGCGTATTGGGCGCTTGCCACGTTGCGGCCAAAAGTGATGGCTTTCATGGGCTGCGATATGGTGTATCCGACCAACGGTCCCACACATTTTTATGGTTCAGGTACAGCAGATCCTTTGCGCCAGGACATCACGCTAACGGATCTGGGTGCCAAATCGGCGCGCCTCGCTGTTATTGCTGCAGAACGGGATTGTGCCTGTGTAAACCTATCCGAAGACGCTTCAGCACTGCTGTTCCCCCGTGCTGCGCCGGATGGCCTGCGCAGGCGGATTGTCAGCCTCGATCTTGATCGCGCCAGATATCAGGCAATACGTGAGAAAGAAGATGCGCTGGGCTATCAGACGCCGACGGGTCGATATGCCCATTATGAGGACAATGTTGATCGTGACGCCATGGCAGATATTGATCTGCATTGGCGGGAACTCTTTTCACAGCATTTCCCAAACTGATCCGCTGTGGCGCAAAAGCGCCTACAGATTTTCCGCCACGGGACGTCATTGAATTGTCATACTTGGATGGCTAGTTTAGAGGCATCCTTCAGACCAGAGTCTGAACCTATCCCTAGCGCCAAGGGTCCGACGGCGCGACATAAGGAGGACGATGTCCTGTCAATCCAAGTTAACGCAGTCACCACTGCGGACACCGGCGCAGCGCTGATGGCTGCTTTAGGTGATACATCCACCAGCGATGCACTGCTGGCGAGCATTCTCAAAACTCTTGACGAAGACAAAGCCGAGGACATCGTGCAGATTGATCTGCGCGGAAAAACGGCTATCGGCGACTATATGGTCATCTGTTCTGGGCGTTCGACCCGTCAAGTGTCATCCATCGCTGAAAAACTTGCGCAGCACGTCAAGGACGAGTTTGATCGCGTCCCGAAAACGGAAGGCAAAGATGTGGGCGATTGGGTGCTGATCGACACAGGCGATGTCATTGTCCATGTGTTCCGGCCAGAGGTGCGCGAATTCTATCAATTGGAAAAGATGTGGTTGGGTGGCGATACACCCCCAGCCCCTAACTGATCTAGGATCGGGTTGGCGCGATGCGCGTTCACATTTGCGCGGTGGGTCGGCTTAGGGCCGGCCCCGAGAAATCCTTGATCGATGATTATCTGACGCGGTTCGACCGCACCGGGCGTGGCCTTGGTCTTGGCCCGGTACGTGTTGTTGAAGTAGAGGATAAAAAGGGTGGCGGTATGGCTGCCGAGGCGACGCTACTTGATCGCGCCATTCCGGATGGATCGCTCATCTGCGTATTGGATGAACGTGGCAAGGTCGAAAAGTCGCCGGAATTCGCGGCCCGGTTGGGTGGTTGGCGCGATGCGGGCCGAGGTGATTTGGCATTTGTCATCGGCGGTGCGGATGGCATCGACACTGCGTTGCGGCACCGTGCCGATCATGCGCTGTCCTTTGGCAAAATGGTTTGGCCGCACATGCTGGTGCGCGTCATGCTGTCCGAACAATTGTACCGTGCCGCATCAATCCTGTCGGGCGGTCCGTACCACCGCACTTAGTTCAGCGCAGCTTGATTTTCTTGATCGGGGATGACCAGCCACCGATGGTATCGCTGGCCTGTATGCCTACTTCTGTTACATCAGCGGGGATGCGAATACCGGAAAGCGACCGCGTGAAGGGTTGTTCATTGACATGCGGATGGGCCAGATTGCGCACGCCCAATTCCTTGCCGCTGTTGTCCAAAATACGCCAGGCGTTTGCATAGTCGTCCCAGCCCGTGTCCTTGTGGGACAGGGTGACATCAAATTTCCAGACGTCGCCGGCTTTTGAGACGTTCACGTTGCTCACGACAGGTGCATCCGCCAAGGCAGGTGTTGTCAGGATCGCAAGTGTCGCAACAAGATATTTCAGCATGATTCCACCGATTGAACGAAAAGCATATATACACCAAGTTGCTATTTTTCCAATAGAATTTCGCGCGATTGTGATGCGAACTCTCTGCGCCAAATGACAAACAATGTTATGAATGCGCCGATAATCAAGGGCACTGCACCTGCGAGCCATGCGACGCTGGCCAAGGCAAAATAGAGCGATCTGAGGCCACGGTTGAAGCTTCGGGCGGCTGTGATGTTCAGTTCGGCAGCCTTTGACGCCATTTTTACTGAATCCTGATGATTTGGATCATTCGGGACCGCTGCCATAACAACAGAACAATAACCGAACAGCCGGTTTGACCATGCAAATTTCAAGAATGCATTTGTCAAAAATACCGCAACAACAAACAGTTTTATTTCCCAGACGATGGCGGGATGCATTTCAAAGGTCAGATCCTCGGCAACCCCTGCCAATTGTTCTGCGTTGCCGATCAGTGCGAGCGTCCCGCCGATCGCAATAACGCTGGTTGAGGCAAAAAATGAGGTGCCCTGACGCAGCGCAGCGACTGTTTGTGCGTCAAAAATGCGTGGTTCACGGGTGATCATCTGACGCATCCATTCACGACGGTATTCGGCCATGATCTTGGACACAGATGGTTTTGACGCCGCAGAGTGTTCGACACGCCAGCCAACGAAGGCCCAAAGGACAAAGATGATTCCGACGGCAGCGAAATCAAGCGGGTGAAAGAGTGCAACGCGGTCCAACCAGATCATGCTATGCTCTTACTCTGACAGGTTTGATCTTGCCAGTCACATAAATTGGTAATATTAGTTTACCAAAATGGAGGTTTGCCATGGAAATGCCGATTCCCAATGCTGATATTCTGGCTCGGAAAGCACGGGTGGTTGCACGGTTGCAAGAGGTGTTGCCGATTGACGCAGTGATCCATGATGAACGCGAGACACGCGCATATGAATGCGACGCGCTGACGGCCTATCGGTGTCCCCCATTGGTTGCCGTTCTGCCCAGCACCACAGCAGAGGTTTCGGACGTCCTGCGCATCTGTTTTCAAGAAGGCGTGCCCGTGGTGCCGCGCGGGTCAGGGACGTCGTTGGCCGGAGGCGCATTGCCCACGGCAGATTGCGTGATCCTGGGCGTGGCACGAATGAATGACGTTCTGGAAACGGATTACGACAATCGGATTATCCGGGTTCAAACCGGGCGAACCAACCTTAGCGTGACCGGGGCTGTGGAAGAGAACGGGTTTTTCTATGCCCCTGATCCGTCAAGCCAGCTGGCCTGTGCAATTGCTGGGAATATTGCAATGAATTCGGGTGGCGCGCATTGTCTGAAATACGGTGTGACGACGAACAACCTGATGGGCGTCACCATGGTGATGATGGACGGCGAGGTCATTGAGGTTGGTGGGGGGCATCTGGATGCCGGCGGCCTGGACCTATTGGGACTGATCTGTGGATCAGAGGGACAATTGGGCGTCGTGACCGAAGCAACCTTGCGGATTTTACCCAAGCCCGAAGGTGCGCGGCCGGTGTTGATGGGATTTGATGACAACGAGGTTGCGGGGGCCTGTGTGTCCGACATCATCAAGGCCGGTGTTTTACCCGTTGCGATCGAATTTATGGACCGTCCGTGTATCGAGGCAACAGAAGCGTTTGCCAAGGCAGGCTATCCCATGTGTGAAGCGCTGTTGATCGTCGAGGTTGAAGGATCGGATGCAGAGATTGATCATCAATTGTCGCTTATCATGGACATTGCACGTCGGCATAATCCGGTTGAACTGCGCGAAAGCAAATCCGCCGAAGAAAGCGCCAAAATATGGCTGGGCCGCAAATCTGCCTTTGGGGCGATGGGTCAGATCAACGATTACATGTGTCTGGATGGAACGATCCCTGTGTCGTCGCTGCCGATGGTATTGCGGCGGATCGGTGAGATGTCAGAGCAGTATGGGCTGAAGGTTGGCAATGTTTTTCATGCGGGGGATGGCAACATGCATCCGCTGATCCTGTTTGATGCAAACAAACCCGGTGATCTGGAACTTTGCGAGGCATTTGGGGCGGACATTCTGAAGCTTTGCGTTGAAGCAGGCGGCTGTCTGACGGGTGAACATGGTGTCGGCATCGAAAAGCGCGATTTGATGCACGTGCAATATGCGGCCCCGGATCTGGAGGCGCAGATGGCGGTGAAGGATGTGTTTGACCCGGCATGGTTGCTGAATCCGGCCAAGGTATTTCCATTGGACGCGTCTGAGCAGCGGCGCAGTCTGGCGGCATTGGCTGCTGAGTGATCGTGTTGCCGCCCCGGAAGCAAATGGATGAAGGCCACAGCCTGTAATTCCCTGACAAATTATTAAGGCCAATAAGACCTATGAAACCTTCGAACGAAAATGAATTGGCGCAAATGGTTGCCGATGCTGGTGGACCGCTTAGCATTCGTGGTGGCGGAACTAGAGGTATGGCCGGGCCAGGTGAGGTTATGAATGTGGCCGGCCTGACAGGCATCACACTTTACGAACCGGGGGCGTTGACCATGGTGGCGCAGGCAGGGACCCCAGTTGCGGTTATTGAAAAGGCATTGGCCAAGG
The DNA here is from genome assembly GCF_003352065.1 of Sulfitobacter sp. SK011. NCBI lineage: Bacteria > Pseudomonadati > Pseudomonadota > Alphaproteobacteria > Rhodobacterales > Roseobacteraceae > Sulfitobacter > Sulfitobacter sp. SK011. The sequence goes on along the minus strand of NZ_CP025803.1, from coordinate 3,989,377 downwards.
AAAATCAGCGATTGGCCTTTGAACCGATGGATCATCGTAGCCTTTTGGGAACCAAGGGAAAGCCAACGATTGGCGGCGTTTTCGCGGCAAATGTCAGTGGGCCAAGGCGCATCGCAGTAGGTGCCGCGCGCGATTTCCTGCTGGGGGTCCGGTTTGTTGATGGCCGGGGTGATGTGATCAAGAACGGGGGCCGGGTGATGAAAAATGTCACGGGCTATGATCTGGTCAAGCTTATGGCCGGATCATTTGGAACTTTGGGCGTGCTGAGTGAAGTGTCGCTAAAAGTGTTGCCCCGGCCAGAAACCGAGGCAACATTGGTCCTTCACGGATTGTCGGATGCAAACGCTGTGCAAGCCCTGTCGCAGGCAATGGGCAGCCCGTTCGAGGTCACTGGGGCCGCGCATGACCCGGCAACTACCCGAACCATGTTTCGGATCGAGGGGTTCGAAGCATCGGTGGCGTACCGTATTGATAGATTGCGTGACCTTTTATCCGCACATGGTGCACAGACCGAGGTGCTGGCCGCAGAAGCGACAAGCACGTTGTGGGCCGATTTGCGCGATGTGAACGCGTTTCAGCAAGCTCAGGGTGATGTATGGCGCGTGTCATGCAAGCCATCTGACGGCCCCTCTCTGGCCAGACGCGCAGAAGCAGAAGCACATTATTTCGACTGGGCTGGTGGCCTGATCTGGTTGCGTATGGCACCGGAAAGCGACCTGCGGGACAGGCTGGGCAACTTTGGTGGCCACGCAACCTTGGTCAGAGGGACAGCAGAAACGCGTCAGAGGTTGGGCGTCTTCCAACCGGAAGCAGCGGGTGTCGCACGGATCGCCGCCGGGTTGCGGGCTCGATTCGACCCCAAGGGCCTGTTCAATGCGGGCTTGATGGATGCCGCAGCATGACGGTCACTCTGATTGCGTTATGCACTGTTGCCTTATGTCTAAGGTCTAAAGGTGAACTTGATCATCACAATCGCACCGCTTTTTCTTGTGTAGGTCTTTGACCCAAACCCCCCGGAGAGACCATGCAAACGACTTTTACCTCAACGCAGCTGAAAGACCCGGCAATTGAGCGCAGCAACGAGATTTTGCGATCCTGCGTGCATTGCGGGTTTTGTACTGCGACTTGTCCCACCTATCAGGTGCTGGGCGATGAATTGGACAGTCCGCGGGGTCGGATTTATCTGATCAAGGACATGCTGGAAAATGACCGTGACCCGGATGCCAAAACGGTCAAGCATATCGACCGCTGCCTGTCGTGTTTGGCCTGCATGACCACCTGTCCCTCGGGTGTGCACTATATGCATTTGGTGGACCATGCGCGTGATTATATTGAACGCAGATACAAACGGCCCTTTAGTGACCGCGCCCTGCGATGGATTTTGGCGCGCATTTTGCCATATCCCATGCGGTTTCGGGTCGCCTTGTTAGGGGCCAAGATTGGCCGCCCCTTTGCGCGATTGATGCCTGATGCGCGATTGCGCGCAATGCTGGAAATGGCCCCAAAAGTCATTCCCCCCGTCAGTCGCAATGACGATCCACAGACGTTCGCCTCATCAGGTGTTCGCAAAAAACGCATCGCACTGATGACGGGGTGTGCACAAAAGGCGCTGAACACCGATATCAATGATGCCACGATCAGATTGCTGACACGGCTTGGTTGCGAGGTGGTCGTGGCAAAGGGGGCAGGATGCTGTGGTGCGTTGACCCACCACATGGGCAAGACCAGTGAAAGTCATCAAACAGCAGCCAAAAACATCAGGGCATGGTGTGCAGAGATGGACAATGGCGGTCTTGACGCAATTGTGATCAACACGTCTGGTTGTGGTACCACGGTCAAGGATTACGGGCATATGTTCCGAAACGAACCTTTGGCCAAGGACGCGGCACGTGTTTCAGCGATTGCAAAAGATGTCTCAGAAGTTCTGATGGATTTAGAGGCGCCAAAAGCCAGCAATGCCCACGACGGTATGGTTGTGGCTTACCATGCGGCATGTTCGCTGCAACATGGCCAGCAAATCAAGACCTACCCCAAAGATCTCTTGCGAAATGCAGGGTTTACTGTGGTTGAACCCAGTGATTCCCATCTGTGCTGTGGGTCGGCGGGGACCTATAATTTGATGCAGCCGGACATTTCCAAACAGCTGAAGGAGCGCAAAGTGCGCACGCTTGAGGCAAAGAACCCCGATGTGATTGCGGCAGGCAATATTGGATGTATGATGCAGATCGGATCGGCGGCATCGGTGCCGATTGTTCATACGGTTGAATTGCTGGATTGGGCGGCAGGGGGGCCAAAACCACCCGCACTTGACGGTTCAAATATGGCCGATACGGATATCCCCCGTTTGCGTTAGTAAATCGCCCTAATTTCGCCGTAAGTCACCTATAGTGCCTATTTAAATGAAATTGTGAGGTGATGAGTTGCGGCGTTGGATGGCCCTTTCTTTGATGGCAACGGTCATTACGACCGTCGCCATCGCGCAAGATGCGAATTTGCGACGGCTTGATTCAGGCATCGAGGCCCACGCGTGGGAGGCCGTTGGCAGACTGGATATTGCCGGATCGGGCTTTTGCACTGGTGCCCTGATTGCGCCACGACTTGTCTTAACCGCCGCCCACTGTCTTTTTGACAGCGAAACAAGACAACAAATTGATCATAGCGACGTGCAATTCCTTGCCGGTTGGCGAAATGGCCGTGCGGGTGCTTACCGTGATGTTCGCCGCGCTGTGGTGCACCCGGATTATGTCTATGACGGTGCAGTATCTGCTGAACGGGTGCGCAATGATCTGGCATTGCTCGAACTCGAGCGACCGATCCAAAACACAACAATTGTGCCTTTTGCGACTGCGGCTCTTCCGCGGCCGGGTGATTCCGTTGGCGTCGTGAGCTATGCCCGCGACCGATCAGAAGCGCCGTCATTGCAAGAAGTCTGCACCGTTCTGGCCAAACAGGAAGGCATGTTGGTGACGTCCTGTTCCGTTGATTTTGGATCAAGTGGTGCACCGATATTCACCTTCCAGTATGGCGAGCCGCAGATCGTCTCGGTCGTGTCGGCCAAGGCCATTGTGGACGGAAAAGACGTATCACTCGGTACTGACCTCGCAGCGCCACTGGCATTGCTGCAAGCAGAATTGATTGCCGGCAAAGGTGTGTTTCTGGAACCCGGACCAGGCAGCAAGCGGATCGTTGTGGGTCAAACTGGCCGCGATACGGGCGCGAAATTTGTAAAGCCATGAGGGTGCTGGAACGCATAACCGCCACACTGGCGCTCAGCACCATTCTGCTTGTGCCCCCCGGTTTGGCTGAATCGACCAAGCTGCGAAAACTGGGTACGCAGAATGACGCGCTGGCGTGGCAATCAATTGGACGCCTCGACATCGGCAAAGACGGATATTGCACCGGCACGTTGATTACTCCTGATTTGGTGCTGACCGCGGCACATTGTGTTTATCAAAGATCAAATGGCGCGCTGGTCAAAGCCGAGAAACTCACTTTTCAGGCGGGGCTCACAAACGGGCAGGCGGCAGCACGTCGCGCCGTTGCGCAGATTGAAGCGCATCAGGGCTATGACCCTCATTCCGCCTATAGCCTGGAAAATGTCCGCCATGATATCGCGCTCGTCCGATTGGCCGATCCGATCCCGACACATGAGCTTGACCCCTTCGCAGTATTTTCGAGTTCTCTGCCCCGAGGGTCGGTGAGCGTGGTTTCTTACGGGCAAGGACGGTCTGACGCATTGTCGCGACAGGACCAGTGTGAGGTCCTTGGCCGCCAGCAGGGGTTGATCGCTTTCGACTGCGATGTGACCCACGGGTCCAGCGGCGCGCCTGTGTTCACCCATCTCAATGGCCGGGGTCAGATTGTATCGGTCATTTCGGGTGGTGGCATTGTTGACGGCAAAAACGTGACCCTTGGCATGGAATTGCCGCCGCTGATATCTGATCTAAAGCGGCAGATGTATGCCAATAAATCGGCCCCTGTCGCGCAAGTGCGCAGGTTGGGCGCAGGCCAAAAACGGTCCTCGACCGGTGCGAAATTCGTCACCGCGAAAGGGTCTTGAAACCCCCGACCATCCTTCCCACATCAATGGTGTCAAGGTGCCTGTCTAGGGCCTTGGCGGACTAAGAACGGGTCTGTCCAATGGTGGAAGGCCCATATGTTTGATCGCTCAAAGATGAGGATGACACTATGCGTAGTTTTGATTTTGCACCACTTTACCGTTCCAGCGTTGGCTTTGACCAAATCGCCAATATGATGGACCGTGTGTTGACCAATGACGGTTCCACACCAAGCTATCCCCCTTACAATATCGAAAAACTTGATGACGATGCTTACCGCATCTCTATCGCTGTTGCTGGATTTTCGGATGCGGATCTGTCCGTTGAAGTCCGTGAAAAGGCGCTGATCGTTTCGGCCCGGAAGACGGACGAAGCAGAAGGGCGCAAATACCTGCACCGTGGTATTGCCACCCGTGCGTTTGAACGCCGGTTCCACCTTGCTGACCACGTCCATGTGACAGGTGCCGCGCATGCGGACGGCATGTTGCACATTGAACTGGAGCGGCAGGTACCAGAGGCTTTGAAGCCCCGCCAGATTCAGATCGCATCAGACAATAAAGCGATCGAAAAAGATGTGGTTGACGCCAAAGCAGTCAACTAAGGTCTGATCCCCCTCAGACTTTTAAGGCCCGGAGCGTTGCTTCGGGCCTTTTGGTTTTACTTCAGGTTCCTGTTCGGTCTTTGGCACTGCGGCCTAGACCCTACCATCAAACCCGCTAGAAGGGGCATGACACTGCCAAAGGCATCCCGCACATGACCCCTGTTACCCTCAAGTCGCTGACGGACATAGCTGATCTTGGCGTGGACACCATCATCGACGTGCGTGCCCCGTCCGAATTTGCAGAGGACCATGTGCCCGGTGCGATCAATCTGCCGGTCTTGTCCGATGACGAACGTGCCCAAGTTGGCACGGTTTATGCGCAGGTGTCGCCGTTTGATGCGCGCAAGATTGGCGGGGCCATGGTGGCCCAGAACACTGCCAGCCACCTGCGCGGCCCCCTGGCTGAGAAACAAGGGGACTGGAAACCGCTGATCTATTGTTGGCGGGGCGGTCAGCGGTCCGGTGCCTTTGCAACTATTCTGACTCAGGTGGGGTGGCGGGTCTCGCTGCTCAACGGCGGCTATCGCAGTTATCGGCGTCTGGTTGTTGGCATGCTTTATGACACGCCTTTGCCACACCGGATTACCTTGATCCAAGGGGGGACAGGGACAGCCAAAACACGTCTGTTGCAGCATCTCAAACAAGCGGGTGCGCAGATGCTTGATCTGGAAGGCCTCGCACAGCACCGTGGGTCTCTTTTCGGTGCAGTGGCCGGCGGGCAGCCCTCGCAAAAGATGTTTGAATCTCGTCTGGCGGCGGCGCTGAACACATTTGACCCAACCAAGACGACCTGGATCGAAGCGGAAAGCAGCAAGGTTGGGGCGCGGTCTGTCCCACCCTCATTGTGGACCGCGATGTGTGCGGCACCTCGGATCGAAATCCGTGCACCGTTGTCTGCACGCGCTGCTTACCTTTGCAGGGCCTATGCTGATCTGACTGAAGACAGGGCCAATTTGCATGCGCAGATTGACCGCCTGCGCCCGTACCACGTTGGCGATACGATTGCACAATGGCAAGCATATGCAGACGCAGGGGATTGGCAGAAACTGGCGGAAAACCTGATCGCAGATCACTACGATCCACGCTACGCAAGATCTGCGGTGCGGCTTCAGAACGACACCCAGTTGATTGACCTGCCAGATTTGGAAGACGAAACACTAGCGATCACCGCTGCGCGCTTGGCGTCCGAGATTAAATAAGAGTGATGGTGCCCGCACCTGTTTCAAGTCGCCCGATAATATGCCCGCCGCAGCCCAACTTTGCCAATGCCGCGATGGCGCGTTCAGCGTCCTTCCGGGGCATGGCCGCCAACAATCCACCAGCCGTTTGCGGATCAAAGAGAAGCGCATCCTCAATGCCTGCAACTGCGGCATCCGCGCGGTTTGACGGCATCAGCGTCGAAGCCACGCCCCGGTCGGAAAGTGCGCGCGCGCCGGGATAGATCGGGATTGCAGATTGCCAAAGCTCTGCGTCAAGTCCCGAGGCAAGGCAGATCGCACGCACATGACCGGCAAGGCCAAAACCCGTCACATCCGTCATCGCATGGGCCTGACGCAACACTTCTGCTTCGCGGTGCTGAGGGCGTTCCATGATCTGCAATGCGTTTGCAACGATGCGCCCCTCGGCGCTGCCTTGCATGTGCGCTGCCATGATGACCCCTGACCCAATCGGCCGGGTGAGCACCAGCACATCACCGGGCTGCGCGCCAGTGACGGTAATTGGCATGGTTGGATGGGTCCCGGTGACCGTGAATCCGATGGTCATTTCCGCGCCCATCGTCGTATGCCCGCCGACCAATTGCGCCCCGGCAGTGTGGAACACCTCGGTCGCGGATTGGGTTATTTCACGCAGGGTCCGGGCCTGTAATGCGGCAGACATGCGTGGCAAAATCAGGCTGGCCAATGCCACTTGCGGTTTGGCCCCCATTGCCCAGACATCGCCAAGCGCATGCACCGCCGCGATGCGCGTCATCTGTACCGGGTCATGCACGATGCTGCGCAGGTGGTCGGCGCTCATCACTTGAAACCCACCGCCCGGGGTCCGCAAAATAGCGGCATCATCGCCGGCCCCGGCCACAACATCACCGCTAATCTTGGGCAGATCACACAGCGCATCCGACAAAACGCCACCGCCAACCTTGGCCCCACACCCGCCGCAAAGCGGCTTGTCGGCCAATATTTCTTGCACCCCGCTTGCAACCTGTGTCGGAGCAGGCGGCGCTTTCATCACTGGCAATTCATCCAGACGGTCCATAAACGCCTGATCAATCCGGTTCTTCCAACGCCACAGAAGCGGACCTGCGAACGCCAGCCCATATTTTTCTGCCATTGCCGACTTGCCGCCCAACGAAATCAGCTTGAGATAATTTTTCTGCGGTCTGAAGGTGCGCGTGCGGCCACCCGATAGCGCGGCCCGCAAGTTGGCGTGCAGTATTGGTGCGGCGCGCACGGCAAATACGCCTGCTTTGGGCCGGGGGGCAAAGGGCATATGGGCGCAATCCCCGACAGCAAAAAGCGTGTTGTCGCCAGCGATGCTCAGATCAGGACCGACTTCAATAAACCCATCTTTTTGCGGCAAGTCGGTCTGGGCGATCCATTCGTGCGGAAAGGCACCTGCGGCCCCGACGCAAAACCGCGCTGAGACCGGGTCCTGATCATTCAGCAAAACCTGCTGCGCTTCGATCCGTTCAATGCGGGCATTCAGGCGCAAGCCAATGCCAAGATCGGTCATCGCGGATAACAGCATAGCCCGGGCGCGGGGCCCAACGCCTGATATCTGTGGCCCTGCTTCGATGACCGTAACCTGCGGCGATATACCTGCCTGCGTCATGGCAAAGGCCATCGCCATCGCCAGTTCGCAACCCGCCACTCCACCGCCAATCACTGCGACCTTTGGCTCTGCCTTGCCATGAGTGACCTGATCCAGAAAATCCCGCCATCGGGCTGCATAGACATCAAGCGGTTTGGCCCCCACGGCATGATCCGCAAATCCCGGCAAATCCATCTGTGCTGTAATACCAATGTCGATGGAGGCGATGTCGTAGGCAACTGGCCCGCGGCCATCGACGATGATCTCATGTGCTTGCCGGTCTATGCCGGTCGCTTTGCTCAGGATCAGCCGTGCACCGGCATGACGGCACAGGCGGACCAGATCAATTTCCAGATCATCACGCCCATAATGCCCCGCCACATGACCCGGCAACATGCCTGTATAGGGTGCAGTTGGACCGGGATTGATCACCGTTAACCGTGCCCCCGGCAATGGGTCCATTCCCCAGGCCTTGAGCACCAGCGCGTGTGCATGCCCGCCCCCAACCAGCACAAGGTCGCGTGTCAAAGGGACGTCATTTTGCATGCATAAATCTTTCTCTTCTTCTCGGCGCTGAACATCATGGGTGCCAGTGAGGCAAAGCTTCTCATTTCGCAGACAGAACATGTGTGGCACAGCCGTTCTATAAGCTAACAGCCCGACATGGCACCTGCTAATGAAAATCCCGCGACTTTGGAATGACACGCACGTCGCGTGGATGCCTGCGCCCACCGACCTGACCTGCGATGGGATGTGTCGGGTGATCGCCGCGTGCATCTGGCGGCGGCATTGCATCCTCAGACAGGGCATCCAAACGGTCTGTCCGGTTCTCCAATTGATCAGCGACAACGTGAATGACGCGTCCATCACTTTGCACGCGCCCGTGGACCACCAACAGACGCGCAGACATGATAACCGGGCGAAAATGGTCAAAAAGCTTTGGCCAGATCACAAGATTTGCCACCCCGGTTTCGTCCTCCAGCGTGATAAAGCAGACGCCCTTTGCGCTGCCCGGTTTTTGACGCACCAGCACCAAACCAGCCAGCGATACCTTTTGTCCGTGAAACATGCCCGGCAGTTCATCTGATGCTGCAAACCTCTGGCTGCGCAAACTGGCCCGAAAGAAACTTAGCGGGTGCGCTTTGAGTGACAGGCGCAGTGTCTGATAGTCCGCCACAACATGTTCCGCTTGTGGCATCGTGGGCAATGTGACCACAGGTTCTGCGCCCTCATCGCGGGACTCTGCATGGGTAAAAATTGGCAGTTCGGGCGCGTCTTTTAACCCTTGCGCCTGCCACAGGGCCTGACGCCGATCTATGCCCATATTGCGCATGGCATCCGCCGCTGCCAGACGCCGGATGGTGCCGCGATCAAGACGTGCGCGTGCTTTTAACTCCGCCACATCCACAAATGGCGCATCCCGCGCCGCCATGATCCGCGCCGCCGCATCCTCGCGCAGGCCATCCACTTGCCGCAACCCCAGACGCACGGCAAAGCCACCCTTGCAGGGTTCCAACGTGCAGTGCCAGTCAGAGAAATCCACATCCACGCCGCGCACCTCGACCCCGTGTTCGCGCGCATCGCGCACGATCTGGGCGGGGGCATAAAACCCCATCGGCTGGCTGTTCAGCAAAGCGGCACAAAAAGCATCGGGGTAATGGCATTTCATCCATGACGACACATAGACCAGCTTGGCAAAGCTGGCGGCATGGGATTCAGGAAACCCATATTCCCCAAATCCTTTGATCTGATCAAAACAGCGCTGGGCAAAGTCAGGGTCATAGCCGCGCTTTACCATGCGGCCCACCATTTTTTCCTGCAATTTCTCAATGGTGCCGCGTGACCGGAATGTCGCCATGGCTTTGCGCAGCTCATTGCTTTCCTGTGCGCTGAAACGGGCCGCATCCATCGCAATCTTCATGGCCTGTTCCTGAAAAATAGGCACCCCCAATGTCCGCCCCAGAATTTTCATCAACTCATCCTGTGGATGATCCGGACCGGGGGCGGGGTAACTGACCCCTTCCAGCCCCTGCCGTCGCCGCAGATAGGGGTGCACCATGTCGCCCTGAATGGGGCCGGGGCGCACGATCGCCACTTCGATCACCAGATCATAAAACTTGCGTGGTCGCAGCTTTGGCAACATTGCCATCTGCGCGCGGCTTTCGACCTGAAAAACACCAAGGCTGTCGCCCGCACACAACATGTCATAAGTTTCGGCATCGGCCTGTGGGACACTGGCCAGATCGTAATCAACGCCGTGATGGGCACGCAAAAGATCAAAACATTTGGCGATGCAGGTCAGCATCCCCAGCGCCAGAATATCGACCTTGAAGATGCCCAAGGCATCAATGTCGTCCTTGTCCCATTCAATAAAAGACCGCTCTGGCATTGCGCCATTGCCGATCGGGACCATCTCGGTCAATGGCCGCTCGGTCAGAATGAAACCGCCCACGTGCTGTGACAGATGGCGCGGCATCCCGGTCATTTGCCGTGCCAGCGTGATCACCCGGCGCAGATATGGATCAGACAGGTCCATGCCCGCCTCCTGCACGCGTTTGTCGCCCACATCGGCCTCAAAACTACCCCAGACGGTGCCGGCAAGTTTGCTGGTCACGTCCTCGGAAAGACCCATCGCCTTGCCCACCTCGCGGATCGCAGAACGTGGGCGATAGTGGATCACGGTGGCACAAAGCCCCGCACGGTCCCGGCCATATTTGTGATACATGTACTGGATCACTTCCTCGCGCCGCTCGTGTTCGAAATCGACATCGATGTCGGGTGGTTCGTCACGCTCTTCGCTTAAGAAACGTTCAAATAGAACGTCATGTTCGGCGGGGTCCACAGATGTGATACCAAGGCAGAAACAGACTGCGGAATTGGCGGCCGACCCACGACCCTGGCACAGGATCGGAGGCTCCGCCTCCTGACGGGCAAAGCGGACGATGTCATTGATGGTCAGGAAATAGCGGGCAATTTTCTTGGACCGGATCAGAGCGAATTCTTTTTCGATGATTGCGCGGATGTCGTCAGGCACGCCAGCGGGATACCGCATTTCTGACCCTTTCCATGTCAGGCGCTCCAATTCTTCCTGTGCGGTGCGCCCTTCAGGCTCAATCTCATGCGGGTACTCATATTTCAGATCATCCAGCGAAAAGGCACAGGCATCCGCCACTTGGCGGGTGGCGCGGATGGCATGGGGCCAGCGGTCAAAAAGACGGATCATTTCATGTGGCGGTTTGAGGTGGCGCTCGGCGTTGGACTCAAGCAGAAATCCTGCCCTTTCAACTGTTGTCCCTTCGCGAATACAGGTCATCACATCCTGCAGGGGCCGCCGCTGTGGTGTGTGATAAAGCACGTCATTGGTGGCGAGTATGCCCAAGCCATGCGCGCGCGCGATGCTGTCCAATCGGTTGATCCGGGCCACGTCGTCGCCGCGATAAAGATACGTCGTCCCAATATGGCGCAGCCCCGGCACCGCGCGAACCACGCGGGGCAATCCCGCTTCAAATAGGTCCAGATTGGGACCGGGCATTATGATCAGTTGCACGCCCTCGACATGGGATGCCAGCATTTCAAGCGTCAGATGAGTTTCACCCTTTTCCTGCCAGCCGCCATTCACATCGGCCATCTTGCCCTTGGACAGCAACATTGACAGCCGCGCATAGGCATCGCGGTCGGTTGGATAGGCCAGCAGTTCGACACCGCACATCAACACCAGCCGCGTGCCAATTATGGGCCGCACCTTGGCTTTGCGCGCTTCGGTATGCATGCGCACGACCCCGGCCAGCGTGTTGTGATCGGCAATGCCAATGCTGTGATAGCCCAACAGGTTTGCCGTGGCCGTCAGGTCAACGGCATCAGACGCGGCGCGCAGGAATGAAAAACAACTGGCAAGCCCCAATTCCACATACGGGCCGGGGTCGTGCCATTGAAACGGGTCATTGGTGTCTAGCGTGCGGCGTTTATGTCCATCTTGCTGGGGCATTATTCAAACACCCCATGCAAAAACCATCGCGGCGCATCCCCGCGTCCGTCGCCCAGTATCCCCTCGCGGTAGATCCAGAACCGCCGCCCATCTGTGACCTCGACCTTGTAGTAATCACGCAGCCTTGTGCCGGGGCGGTCGCGCCACCATTCCGGCGCGATGCGTTCGGGTCCCTCGTGACGCGCGGTGAGATAAGCCACCCGCCGCCAGCGGAACCGGGCGGGCGGCCCTTCGGGCACCGCATAAAGCACAGTGATTTCTTCGGGCGGGGCCAGCAGGCGCAAGGGGCGGTCGCGGTTGAGTACGGGCGCATCAGCAGGGGCATGTGACAAAGCGGGGCGTGTGTGTTCGACCCGTTCGGGCAAATGGCTTTCGCACCACGCTGACCATGTGATTTTTTCCGGGCCCAGCCGGGCGGTTAGGCGGTCCAGCAAGGCGGCCACATCCGCCGACGTATCGCGGCTGCCATCCAGACGGTCCTGGTGTTGTGACAGCGGTTCCACCCTGAGCGCCTCAAGGGTGAGCAGGTCAAACCCAAAGCCGGGGTCGATCCCCTCAAGTTTTCCGATCAGTAGCCGTAACATATGCGCGGCATCACGGCTGGCGCTGGCTGTGGCGACATCGCGGCTGCGCCATTCGCCGTCGACGCGGTAGATGGTCAGTCGCAACAGGCGTGCGCCCTGTTCTGCCTTGGCAAGCTGCGCGCACAGATCATCCGCCAGTGCATCCAGATGTGGTATGGGGTCAATCACCGGTTCCGGCAGGCGCGCACGCACCAACCAGCGCTGTGCATCTGCGGGCGCGTTCAGCGGATCGGCACTGCGCCCCAAGGCGCGGTCGAGCAGGATCAGCGGATTGCGATCCTCAGTCATCTTGCCAAACCGCCGCATCATTGCGACACGCGGCACCGCATCAAGTGCGCCAATGGTCTTGAGACCCAGTCGCTGCAACAGGCGTATGGTATCGGCATCAATGCGCAGGGCCGCAACGGGCAACGGGGCAAGGTGCGCCGCACTTTCATCCACACCGCAGATCGTGCTGGCCTTGCCATAGCGCGCCAGCATTTGTGCGGCACCACGTGTGGGGGCAATGGCCAGCCGCGCGGTCAGTCCCTGCATTTTGAACCGCACCCCCATATCACGCAGCAATGCGGGCTCGCCCCCAAACAGATGTGCGGCCCCGGTCACGTCCATTACAATGCCATCGGTGTCATCTCGCACGGTCCACGGGCACCAACGCCGCGCCCAATGTGCCACCCGGGTCAGCAACGCCTGATCGCCCTGCATATCGGCCTGTTCCACATGCAGGTCGGGATGGATGGCCTGTACATCAACCACCCGCGCTCCTTGTGTGATGCCACGTGCATGGGCGGCTGTACTTAGCGCATAGATGATCGGGCCGTGGCTGCCTTGCTGTGCCAGCACCACTGGCACATCATCCCCCGGAAGCGTCCGCTGTTGCGCCGTGATCCGCCGCCATCTGTCCATCGACAGGTCGGGGAAATAGGCGGAGACGATCCGCTGATGTGCGTGCCTTTGGGTCATATTCGGCCACCCACAGCCCCGGTGCACGGCCCCGTGCCCGGAACAATTCCGCCTCCCACAGTGGCACGCCGGGGGCCCCGGCATCGTGCGGATGTTTTTGTGATGAAACGGAGGACACCCGCCAGCGTTCGCGCGCCGCAGACAGTGCGCCGGGATCGCCTGATCGGATCAGCCAGATGGGTACCTTTGAGGCTTCGGCGCGTAAGGCCAGCCGTTTGGTTGCGGTAAAGCTGAGCACCTCGGGCGCGCCATGAATTTCGCCGACCACAGCGGCCAATCCGGCACAGGCTGCCCCCTCCTCCATCGCCCAAAGGACGTCGCGGGGATGGCTGACTTCGACCCGCAGCACACGCCCCTTGAAGCCAAACTTGCGCAGGGCAGCACCATAAAGCCGTCCGTTTTCGCGGCGTGACATGCGGTCGCTGACCCAAAGAACAGGGGAGGCTGTATCGGGCAGGCAGGCCAGCACAAAACCTGTCACCGCAGCATCGAACGGCCCCCCCGCCAGCACATCGCGCAGCACCGCATCGCCCCCGTTTGGGGCGGGCACGTCCCTGACAAGACGTTTTGCGGACAGGGAGATCACCTGCCCAAAAGGGGAATCGGTTGGCATGCATGCCTCCAGTATGTTCACTTTTTGTTCTACATGAAAAGGTTGCAGATGGCGAGACACATTTATGGGATAGGTTCGTCAGGTAAAGCGGGCACATAAAGCGCTTCAAGGCGGACCTGATGTGGCCCGCCTTGAAAATATCACTCTATCCAGAGGATGCTCAGTTTTGTGACAGGCTTGCCGCCAACCGCATCAATTGGACAGCTTCAGCGCGATAGCCAAACGGATCGTCACCCTTCGTGCTGTTCGCAAGGGCGATGGCATCGGCATGCGACCAATCACCCAGATAGGGGCTGCCGCGCAGCAGTTGACCAAAGCCCGCGATGGCGGTGGCAAACCCCGCGTCCGCCTGCGCGGTGTCCGTGCTGATCGGGGCCTCGATCAACTGGCTGGTCGCTGACCCTGGGGCCTTGTAGCGCAGACGCAAAAAGCCAAGTTCATCCTTGGTGTCAGCCACGGTGTCCGCTGTGCCATACCGCAACGGATCACTGAGTTGCGCAGGTGAGCCAACAGGCGTGACTTCATAAAGGGCCGTCACCTGATGGCCCGCGCCAATGTCGCCCGCATCCACCTTGTCGTTGTTGAAATCCTCGCGGCGCAGGGCGCGCGTTTCATACCCGATCAGACGGTATTCGGCGACTTGGGCGGGGTTGAATTCAACCTGAACTTTAACGTCATTGGCGATGGGGAACAACGCGCCGCCCAATTGATCCACCAGCACCTTTTGCGCTTCTGACAATGTGTCGATATAGGCGGCCTGGCCGTTGCCGTTCTGGGCCAAGGCCTGCATGGTCGCATCATCGAGATTGCCGCGACCAAAGCCAAGAACACTGAGATAGGTGCCGGTTTCGCGCTTGTCAGCAATGTAGTTTTTCAGCGCTTCAGGGTCAGAAAGCCCCACGTTGAAATCGCCATCCGTGGCAAGGATCACGCGGTTAATATCGCCGTGTTCGGCCATCGCCGCCGCGGTGGCATAGGCCTGCTGCAGACCTGCCTGACCCGCTGTGGACCCACCCGCGTCAAGATTGTCGAGTGCGGCGAGAATCGTGTCGCGCTCTTCTGCTGGAGTGGGTGCCAGCACCTGTCCGGCACTGCCTGCGTAGGTCACAATCGCCACTTGGTCTTCGGGCCGCAACTGGCCCAACATCAGGCGAAAGCTCTGTTTGAGCAAGGGCAGTTTGTCGGGATTGTTCATTGAGCCTGAGGTGTCGATCAGGAACACGAGGTTCAGGGGCGGGCGATCAGCGGCATCCGGCACCGCACCTTGAATACCGATCTGCACAAGCTGGGTGTCGGGGTTCCATGGGGTCTGGGTGATGGAGACGGTCGGACGGAAAGCCGCGTCCGCATCGGGAGTGGGATAGTCGTAGGGAAAATAATTCACCATTTCCTCTATCCGTATTGCATCGGTATTGGGCAGGTATCCGTTCGTCAGTGAGTTACGGATCACCGCATAGGATGCGGTGTCGACGTCGATCGAAAAGGTCGAGACAGGATCCTCAGTGACAATGTGCACCGGGTTGCTGTTGGCGTTAGCGAATTCCTCGGTGTTGGGCAATTCCAATTGTGGCGCTTCGTCCGCCACAAGGCCGCCCACTACGTACCCCTCGGCCTGTACCCGTGAGCGTGTCAATTCGCCTGGGGAAGAGGGAACGGGCGCGGGCAGGGAATTAAGACTGGCGACCCCGCCACTTTCAGCGTGGAATGTAGCATCATCTGACAGGCTTTCTGAATCCGCTTCGGCCAGGTCCAAACTGGGCGTTACAGACAGGGGCTGTTCCTCACGCGCCTCGCGTTTTGTGGTGTCAGTCCGCTCAGCCAAAATGGGTGCCGCCGCCTCGGGCTTGGGTGCCTTTTTGCTCGCTGGAACAATGCCGTAATCAGCTTCTTTGATGCCACCGGGGTTCAGCAGGGTGTCACCAATTGGCGTAAAAGCAATAAGGCCAACGGCGATCAATGCGGTTGATGCGGTCAGACCCGCGCGGGATGTCAGTGTATTCAGCATTGTCTTCGCTCCTGTCCAAAGGCCCGTCATCGGGCGATTGGAAGTAGGACGCGCGTCCTTATGCGATCCTTGGAGGGTTTCGAAATTTTTCTGCGCCAGCGCGATATTTTCCGCCCGGCGTTTTGCATCAGGGCGCGGCGTGGCGGCGTTCATCATGTTTTTCAGATCTTTGAGGTCGTCGCTCATGGCGTATCCTCCTTGCGCATCTGCGCGAGTTGTTTCTTGGCTTGAGATATCCGCCAGCTGATGGTGCCTTCGGATACGCCCAGAATGTCGCCCGCTTGGGCATGTGTCATGTCATCCAGCACCAATGCCAATGTGTCGCGCAGGTCGTCGGGCATGGCGCGCATGGCGCAGGTCAGCCAATCGACGGCCTGTGCTGTTTCAGTATCGGCGGCGCGACGATTCACTTCCCAGTCTCCCCAGCCAGATGCCGCTTTGGCATGGGTTGCCGCACGACGGCGGCGGTCGTGGGCGGCGTTGACGCACAGACGGTAGAGCCATGTGGTAAGCGCCGCGTCGCCCCGGTAGCTGCGCAGCTTTGCGGGCAGGGCGGCGCAAATGTCTTGGGTCAGATCTTCTGCGTCTGCTTGTGATCCGGTCAACCGAAAGCACAGGCGAAACAGGCGGTCATACTGCCGCTCCAACAGATTGGCGAACGCGGCTGCATCGCCCCCCGCGGCGGCAAGCGCCAGAGTTTCATTGCTGGTTTTCATCAACATCACGTAAGTTGGACGCAGCGCAGGCGTCAATCCCTGGTGGAACCTCGAAAAAATCCTCTGATTGGTTCAAACAAACGAATTATCAACTGTTTTGGGTGAGTTTGAGGCAACTGGAAATGCGCTGGGGTTTGAATGCTGCGATTGAGTTATGCGATTTTTGTGCTGCTTTGTGCGCCGAACCTCGTGCTGGCCGAGGCTGGGTCACTCTTTTCAGGAAGCACGATGGCGACGGCGCGTGGCGGGGTCATCCCGGTCAAAGGGACAGCGTTCACCGCGCCACGGTCCAGTCTTTTCATCGGGCGCGCAGAAATGGGCCTGTTCGCTGATCCGCCTGCACATGAACCCATCTATGACGATGCGCCCTATCAGGGCGTCGGTGGCGCGGATGTCGTGCATATCAGACATCTGATTGGACAGGCGGAATCGCGGCGGGACGGGTATGATGCGGTGCAGCACGGCGCGCGTATCAAACCTGCCAAGCGACCAACCATGATGACACTTGGTGAAATTTATCAGTGGATTGGGGACACGCCAGGTCAACCCCATGCGATCGGACGCTATCAGTTTATTCCAAAGACGCTGTTGCGCGTGGCGCGCAAGATAGGGGCGCTGCCGGATCAGCGTTTTTCCCCGCAACTTCAGGACAGGCTTGCTGATGTTTTGCTGGCGGAGGCAGGATTGCACGAATTTCGCGCAGGCAAACTGTCACGCGTGTCCTTTATGAACAACCTTGCAAAAATATGGGCCGGTTTGCCGACGTCATCGGGGAAGTCTTATTATGATGGATATGCAGGCAACAAGGCGTCAATGACCTGGGCGAGATTTGACGCCGAAATGGCGCGCGTGGAACCCGGCTGATGCCGCATCATGACAAAGGGCAGCGCGTGAGGCCGCCCTTTGGATTTGTGTATTTTTTGAACAATGAAATGCCGGTTCAGACACTCATACAGATGTATTTCATTTCCAGGTAATCTTCGATCCCGTGGTGTGATCCTTCGCGGCCCAGACCGGATTGTTTGACGCCACCAAAGGGTGCAACTTCTGTCGAGATGATTCCTGTGTTGACGCCGACGATGCCATATTCAAGTGCTTCGGCGACCTTGTAGACGCGGCTGAGGTCCTTTGCATAGAAATAGGAGGCAAGGCCGAAGATCGTGTCATTGGCCATAGCGATCACGTCGTCTTCGGTGTCAAATTTGAACAGCGGCGCGAGGGGTCCGAATGTTTCCTCTGTCGCGACTTTCATATCCTGGGTCACGCCGGTGACAATGGTCGGGGCGAGGAAGTTGCCCTGCATGTCACCACTATTGCCCAACATTACCGTACCGCCCTTGGCAATGGCGTCTTCGATATGTTCTTTGACCTTTTCGCCGGCCGCAGGGTTGATCAGGGGGCCAAGTTCGACGCCTTCTGCAAAGCCATCGCCAACTTTCATTTTCTCGACCCGTGCTTTGAGTTTCTGAGCGAAAGCGTCATAGACACCGGCTTGAACGTAAATGCGGTTTGCACAGACGCATGTCTGGCCGTTGTTGCGGAATTTGCACAGGATCGCCCCTTCAACGGCTGCATCCAGATCGGCATCATCAAAGACAATGAAAGGGGCGTTTCCACCCAGTTCCATAGAGCATTTCATAACCTGATCGGCGGCTTGTTTCAGCAAGATGCGCCCGACTTCGGTTGAGCCCGTGAAGGTGATTTTACGCACTGCGGGGTTTTCACAGAATTCCTTGCCCACGGCAGAGGAGGACGAGGATGGCACGACGTTGAACACGCCCGCAGGGATGCCTGCGCGTTCGGCCAGCACGCCCATCACGATGGCCGACAGTGGCGTTTCCGCAGCAGGGCGTGCCACGAATGCACAGCCCGCGGCCAATGCCGGGGCCGCCTTGCGGGTGATCATCGCGTTGGGAAAGTTCCACGGCGTGATTGAGGCCGCGACGCCGATGGGTTGTTTGATCACGGTGATGCGTTTGTCACGCTGGTGACCGGGTATGGTTTCGCCGTAGATGCGCTTGGCCTCTTCGCCAAAAAATTCAATAAAGGACGCACCATAAGCGATCTCGCCTTTGGCTTCTGCCAGTGGTTTGCCTTGTTCGGCAGTCAGGATGACGCCCAGATCGTGCTGGTTTTCCATCATCAGGTCGAACCATTTGCGCAAGACGCCCGCGCGTTCTTTGCCAGTCCATGTTGCCCAATCCTTTTGTGCGGCTTCTGCCTGAGCGATGGCACCGGCAACCTGTGCACGGCTCAGGTTTGCGACTTTGGCGATCACGTCACCGCGCGCCGGGTTGGTCACGTTAAACGTCCCATCATCGCCATCGACCCATTTTCCGCCTATATAGGCGCGGGTTTCAAGAAGGCTGGGGTCGTTGAGCATGGATTTCAGGTCAGTTGTTGCGTCAGTCATTTTGGTGTCTCCGCTTTTGGTTATGGCACCCAAAGCAACAAAGGCTATGATTGTCCAGTTCGAGTTTGCTATGTAATCCTTTTAGGAGACCGCTGAATGACGCTTGATGATGCTTACGCCAACGCTGCTTATATCCCCCAAGCAGAGGATTACCCGCCGCGCTGGGCCGCGCAAGCAGCAGCGTTTCGCGATGCGCAAGGTGCGCGGGGACAGATCGGTGTCCGGTATGGGCCAAGTGACCGACAGGTGTTTGATTTCTTTCAGCCGACGGGTGTGTCGCGCGGCACAATGATGTTTGTGCATGGCGGTTATTGGAAAGCATTTGATGCGTCGTCGTTTTCGCATCTTGCTGCAGGTGCCCTGGCGCGGGGGTGGGCTGTGGCGTTGCCGAGTTATGACTTGTGTCCCGATGTCCGGATCTCTGAAATCAGCACGCAAATTGCGGCGGCACTGACCGAAGTGGCCAATCGGACGCAGGGTCCGATTGCGTTGGCGGGACATTCGGCTGGCGGGCATTTGGTTGCCCGTATGACCGACCCGTTGTTGGTTGCGGGCGAGGTGCGCGACCGTATTGAACAGATCGTCGCGATTTCACCGGTCGCTGATCTGACGCCTTTGCTGCAAACATCAATGAATGAGATTTTGCAATTGGACGCGGCTGAGGCAGAGGCGGAAAGCCCGGTGAACATGAGCCCGCCACATGGGGTAAATGTCGCGGTTTGGGTCGGGTCAGAAGAACGGCCTGTGTTCCTTGAACAGGCCGAAGCCTTTGCCAGAACCTGGGGCGCGCGGCATGTCGTGGTCGAAGGCAAACATCATTTTGATATCATTGATGGGTTGGCAGACCCTGAAAGTGATCTGATTGCCGCGCTGTTGGGGCTGAAATAACGTCTGAACCTTGAAGCGTATTCTGGCGTGGTCAGATAAGGGTGGTATGAGATGGCGGCGTCGATGCAGGGTGCGGACATGACGCGGAATGTCGCGCTTTACCCTTGGTTCAAGTTTTTCCAAAACCTCATTTTCTGGCAAGCGGTATGGTTCCTGTTTTTCCAGGCGCAGTTGTCAGCGGCTGAGGCGCTTTTACTTTATGCCATTTATGATGTGGCAACGACGGCGCTTGAGGTTCCGTCGGGATATATGTCGGACAGATGGGGGCGTCGCCCAACCTTGATTGCGGCGGCGGTTGCGGGATGTGCGGGGTCCGGGCTGATTGCGCTGGGCGGTGGGTTTGGGGCCTTTGCCCTGGCTCAGGTCTTGCTGGGGGCAAGCGCCGCTTTTGCGTCGGGGACAGACAACGCATTGCTTTACGAATCTCTGGCCGGGACGGGGCGATCAGATGAAGTTGAGGCGCAAGAAACCCGCGGCTGGCAGTTTACCTTAACGGCGCTGGCATTGTCGGCGTTCCTTGGCGGGATCATCGCGCAATACAGTTATGGTGCTGCATTCGCGGCGGCCGCCGTCGCTATGGCGATTGCCTGTTTGATTGCCTTTCGATTTCAGGAACCTCCACACGATGTCCAACACGTGGGCGGTGTCGCAGACAGCACGCAATGGCATTTGTTTCGCAGCGCGATGAAACAGCCCGTGCTGGTTTGGTTGTTCTCGTTGTCGGTGCTGATGTACGGGTTCAGCCATATACCATTTGTCTTTGGTCAACCCTTTATTCAGGAAGCATTGAACAGTGCGGGGTGGCAGGCAGAGGCCCCTCTGGTCAGCGGGTCGGTGTCCGCTTTGATGATGCTGGTGTCCGTTGTGGCGTCGCTTTTTGCTATACGGCTACGACAGCGCATTGGCCTTCCTGCCATTCTGGTACTGGCATTTGGCATCCAGATCGCGCTCATTGCCACGCTTGCCGTGACCAATAGCATCCTTGCCATCGCGGTCCTATTCCTGCGAATGGTGCCGAATTCTCTGGCCCGGCCGTTTATCATCGCCCGGATGCAGCCCTTGCTGAGTGATGCGGGACGGGCGACATTCTTGTCCGTGCAGAGCTTTTGCGGGCGACTGCTTTTTGCGGCAACGCTTTTACTGGCCTCTGCAAATGTGCCAGATGGGTCTGAATTTGCATATGGCGATATTCAACAGACGCTGGCGTGCTATGTGATCGCAGGATGTATATTCTTCGCGATCCTTCTGGCCACCGTCAGACGTGCAAAGATTGCGGTTAAGCAAGAGGGTCAGAGCCGGATCACGTAGTCCTTGGTGGTTGTTTCGAGCACTTCCCAGGTTCCCGCAAAACCCGGACGGATGATAAAGCTGTCACCAGTGTTCAGCGTGACAGGGTCAGCACCGTCCTGGGTGATCACGGACACCCCGGACAGGATGTGGAAATACTCCCATTCGTCATAGACGACGCGCCATTTTCCCGGCGTTGACTGCCAAATACCGCAGTAAAGCCCCTCGATTTCTTCGACGTTCCAGGTCTTGAACTCAGGATCACCAGAGATCAGCCTGTCGGCAGCAGGTCGGTCATTTTCAACATCGCCTTCAGGTGTCAGGCGGAATAATTTTTCAGACATGCAAAGGCTCCTCGTGCTTTGGCTCTGGGTAGCGTTCCCCCTTTTCAATGGTCAAGGCATTTGTCACACTGTGCAAAATTTCGCAGGGCATGGATGTAAATCATCATAACATTCCCTATGTAATTGTTAACGTATTGAAAGACAGGAGCGATTCATGGCTAATTTGGATGCACAGGTTAAGGAATCTCAGACGCAGGTTGCCGAGGCACAAAGCAAAATTGCCGAGTTGACCAGCCGGATCGAGACGGCGCGCGCCAAACTCAAGACTGGCGACGATGCGATGATCGACATCGAAAATGCCTCGCTTGAGGATGTGCATGCCCATACGGACGTGATGAACGCCAATATTGCCGAGTTGATCATGGGACTTGATGATGTGACCGCGGGGTTTAGCCGTGATTTCGACGAAATGCGCAACAAGACCGGCATGGAAAGCATCATCGGGATATTTTCCAAGGCCAAGTCGGACAGCATGCGTCAGGAACGGGTGCGGTCGGCGTCGATTGACGACAAATTGCAGGACTTGATTTCTAAGTCCGACATCATTGTGCAACTGCTCGAAGGGCAGTTGGCAATGCTGGAGGAGCAAAAGACAAAGGTTGAAACCAACCTGACCGAGACGCTGGATGAGCGTGAAATGACTGTGGGTGAATTGGAGACCATCCGTAGTGATATTCAGGGCATGGACCCGTCAATCATCAAGGTTGAGAATGCGATTGCGTCTGAGACAGACGCGGCGAAACGGACCAAATTGGAAACCGAATTGGCTGACCTGAACACCAAGTACAATGCCTTGGTGCAGGACGAGCAGGTCAAACTGGCCAAGTCGCAGACTCTGGAACGCTATATTGAAAAGGGCAAAACCTGGATCGATTCACTACAGAACCAGGCGGCGACACAGATGGTTTTGATTAACAAATTGCAGACTGACACCAAACAGCGTGTGGTTTTGTATGATGCGCTGACCAAGTCTTTGAAGACGGCGCAGCAGCAGGATGTGGCCCACCGGATCAATGAGATCGGCGTCAAAACGGACCAAGAGGCGCAATCGGCGATGGCGGGTATCGGGTCGGCCACGAATGCACGCATGGCCGAGATGATGGAAAAGCACGAGGACCATATGGTGTTTGCGCGGGAGGTGCTTGAGGCGAAGGCGAAGGCGGATGAACGGTTCGCACGACGGTTTGCCAAGATCATCGAGAAGCATGACAGCAATCAGTATGGTGGGTAAGCAAACCTCCTTTGCGGTAATATGGCTGGTCGTATTCTCATCCCAATCAGCTTCGGCGGACTGGCAAAGGACGACTCAAGACTCGTCCGATTTGGCTGAGTCGGAGTTGGTATTGATAGGTTCGGTCGTCCAACCAGGGATAAATCCGAAATTGATTACATTTTGGCGAGACCCAGAAAATGTTAGGGAAATCGGGGATGGTTTGACTGTCCGAACATTCAGATGCTTTGATGAAATAGGGGGCGGTATTGCAAATAGTTATTGTGAAATTGCGTCTGGCCATGAATGACTGACCCCTCTCAAGACCACGTCGGCCTGACCGACACCTTTGCCTCGCGTCGTTATTTCCGCAAGTTCGAAGGCATCATGCGACACATGCTGGATGTGGCGGGTGTGATGGAGGCCGAGCAAAAGCTGAACCGGGACGAGGTCGCGATTCTGACCCGCTATGCGGCCAAGTTGACCCATACTTTTCGTGCGCTGAGCCTTAAATACCTGCTGGTCGGGCGCAACACCGGGCGGTTCTTTGGATCGTTGACCATGGACGACCGAGATAGCGGATTCCCCGTGGCCGCGGAGATCATGACGATGGCCAATGACGCGCAGCAAGCGGCGACGCATCTGGAGAATATGGCGTCTGAAACAACCCTTAAAAACGAGATGGTACAGACGATCTTGGGTGATCGGGAGGTGCCGACGAAACTGCAATTCGCCTTGTCACAGCGGCTTTATTACGAAGAGCTGGCCAAGGGCGATCTGTTCTGGGTTCAGAATGATCCGCAGGCGGATTGGACCGGGAACAAGTCGGAACAGCGGCGCACCTTTCGGCTACACTGGGCGACATACGATTCACAGGTCAACCTGCCGGTGATCTATCTGATGGAGCTTGAGGACACGGGCAGTGTTGCTCTGCCCAAGGATGAACGGCGTTGGCCGGAGGTGCAGGCGCACCTGAGTGCGCAGGCGCTGGGCGGATTGAAGTTGGTCACCATCGCGCGCGGATTTGACCAGGACTTTGACGATCTGCATCCAAAGCGGTTGCGACGGTTCCATCTGGGTCCGATGTATTCCCACGCCTTTACCCGGCAAGCTGGACCCCTGCGCGAGGTGCTGGCTGAGGCAAAGGCACCTGTGGGGCAAGACTGGGCGCTGGTCTGGACCGAAGAGGAACTGTTGTCGGACCGGGTGATTGAAGAGAAATCGGGCTGGTTTTCGACGGTCGAACGGGAAGTTTTTGCGCTTGATCCCTTTGGGGTACAAGGCCCGGACCTTGGGGCGACACGGACAGAGCGCAGCATCATCCTGCCGCAGCGGCCCTTTCAGGTTTTGGAGGAAAAGAACCTGCCGGGGTTTGGATCGGTGCGCAAATTTGTGGTCAGCCCACAGGGGCGGGTGTTGCAGTATTAGCGGCGTAGCACCGAAGATGTGTATTTTAAGAACAATGAAGATGGGTTGAAGATATGAGCCAGACCTCAGACGCCATGGAACTCCGCGAGGAGGACATCAAGAAACATAATTCGGTGGCCGGTGCGTTGTTGGAAGGGTTTGATCATGCGCCGCGGATTGGCACACCTTTGGCTGCGGATGCCCCAGCCGAGAAGTCCAGCGGCGTTGGAACGCGGCGGCGGTTTCGTTCGACGACGCCGGGGCTGGTGACGCAACGCAACGTGGCAAGCGCAGGTGTGCAGTTGATTGGGCGCATTGCCCGCGCGGATGATGGCGATATGCTTGTTTCCCCGGTGCAGGCGACCGTCATGCATGCATTGCGCCGTGCGGTGGCGATTGCGCTGGCCGTGGCAGAGAATTATGCGGATCAGTCCGGTCTGGGCGATCTGAAGCGGGCTAATCTGGAAGGTAGTTTACCTGCTGCGCGCAAGACCGAATTTTCGGAACTGCTGGCCGGTGAGGCGTTGGTGACGCTTTATGTCTTTGGCAATGCTGTGGCCTATCTGTTGTCATCGCATTTGACCGAAGTGACTGTCGAAGTGGGCGATGTGGACGAGGTGCTGACCGACAATGGTCAGGTTGCCCTGCATGGCGCGCTGTGGGAGCTGGATCAGGATATCGCATCCCATGCGAGCGATGATGCGCGGCTGGTGGGTACCGTCTGTGCCTTTGCTGAGATGCTGATGGAGAAAGTTGCGTTGCGCGCGCAGACCGCGCCGCGATTGGAAAGTTTCAAGGGGGCCGCGTGGCGGGTTGAGGCGGATGATTTTACCGTGCGCGGGTTCAGCCCGGCGTCCAAGGCGAAGTCGACCACGCTGACCATGACGTTCAAGAAGCCCAATGAGGTTGTTGGCAACCACATCGCGAAATATCAGGCGATGAAGCTTTCCAAGATGCTGATGGCCTATGATTTTGACCGTCGGTTGAACCCGTTTGCGGACCTTGGTGGGTTCATCTTTACCTTCATGGGCGATGGCGCGCCGGGGACGGGGAAAACAACGCTGATCCAGATGATGGCGGGGTTGGTGAATGAATACTGCCTGAACGCGGGCTATCCGTTTCGCTATCAGAACCTTTCGACGGACAATATCGACAGCTATCAGGGCAAGTCGGGCCAGAACGCCAAGGCATTTATCAACAACATCATTGATCCGTCGGTGATCGGCTTTGGCACGATTGACGACATTGACCAATTGGCTGGTAAGCGGGGCGATCGGCAGTCGTCAGCGGGGCAGTTGGAGATCACGGCGGTGTTGATGGAGTCGTTTGCCGGGGCCAATACCGTGGTGCGCGGAAATTGTACGTTTGGGATGTTCTCGAACTATCCTGAGAACGTCGATGATGCCCTGCGCCAGCGGGCCGGGGCGCGGTTTCTGGTCGATGGGCCACAGACGCGGGATGATTACATCGACATCCTGAACCTGCTGATGGGCAAGAACCACGATATTCCGCTGGGTGATCATCAGCCGTTTGCCGCGCAGGAGATCAAGAAGGCGGTGGCGGCATCGTTTGAATCGCACTCAAAGCCCCATGAAGAGGGTCTGATGAAGGTGTTTGATCAGGTGTCAAAGGACATCGGCAGCCTTGATACGATTGCCAAGCTTGGGACCTATCTGAAGGGGATTCAGGAGGCGGATGAGCGGTTCACCGGACGCGCGATCAAGAACATCACGGATGCGGTTAAGGTGCGGGCGATGGACTTTGAATTGCCCGACGAATGGATGGAGCAACCGGACCTGTTCCTGTTTAAGGGCTATGACGAAAAGCTGGCGATGATCAAAGATATGCGCAAGCCGATCACGGTGGAGATGGTGATCCAAGAGATCAATCGGTACGCCGATTCCGAGTTCCGGTATGCGGATAAGTCGGATGAGATTGCGATTGAGAATGCGGTGCGGGACATGCAACGGATGGAGGCGGCAAAGAAGCGGTTTTTGAGTGGGGGTGCGGGGTGATGGATGCTTACTGATATATTTGCTGTTCGCTATGAAAGCCGAAAATTATTCTCTGAGTACGGTCGTCGAGAACAAAGGACTTTACATCAATGTATGACTTGCTTGGAAGAACTTTCGAGCAAGCGAAATCCCGATGACGGGACATTATCTGTAGATATGAACTTCTGGAATGCTGTTCATGGAAGGGTCTCAAATGAACTAGGCATGCGGTGGTTGAGTGATCCTTACCAAGATGCATTGGGGCGGACTTCGGCAATAGACTCGCTTGGAGTGAGGGAACGCTCGAAATTTGAGATTTCTAGAGATTGGATGGAACGACTTCCAAGCAACCTAGACGATACTGATGAATTCCTAAAAAATCGAATAAGCTTAATAGAAGTTGGCTTTAGAGAGGCATACAAAAAAGAGGAGTCCCAAATTCGGTTTGCAGAGACAAATCCAAAAATGGCTGAATTTCTTGGGAAAAATACTAAAACACACTCTACACTCTACAACATGAGTGCTAACGAACTGAACAAGCGCTTCAGAGATGCACGATTTCCGCTTCATTATCATAATGGCTTCGTTCAGATAGAGGCTGATAAGCTCATTTCGACCGAAATTGAGCAACCGTTTTGGAGCTTGGTATCTGAACCGCTTTGGGAAAATGTTGATTTAGATATGAAAGAGGCATTGGACCAGAGAGACTCTGGTGGGAAAGATCCTGCGCTTTATGCTGCGAAAGCATTAGAAAGTACGATCAAGATCATTTCCTCTGAGCTAAATATTACTCACGGCAAAGAAAATGGTGCACATAACTTTATTGAAAATATTGGCAAGAAGGATGTTGGGTTCATCAGGTCTTGGGAGGCTGACTTTCTAAAGTCCTATTTCACCAAAGTCAGAAACCCTTTGGGCCATGGTCCCGGAAAGGAAGAGATGCCAAGACTGACAGCTGAGCAAACCAATTGGGCGATAGAGTCCGCGATGTCTTGGATCAAGCTTTTGGTTCAAAGATACACATTGTTGCCCGAACGCGTACAATGAAACGCCTCATCAAACACGGCCTCATGTTTGGCAACCTGTTCCACGTGGACTCCCCTGCGCTGGTGGACCGCTATAACCGCGCGCTGGAGCACCTGACGGGCAAGACTACCAAACAGACAGACTTCCACGTCGATATCTCGGGCTACTCGCCCGAGATTGGCGATGAGTTGAACGACCACCTCTACCTCAACCATGCGGGTGTGAACCGACAGTTTATTTTGCTGAGCATGGACCAGCGCACGGCACCTTTGCTCAACACCAAATTCTCGACCTCGCGCGGCATCCTTCAGCAGTTTTATGCGGAGAACGAGGCGCAGTTGTTTGCCCTGACCGCGCGAGATGCGGTGGCGGGGGAATTGGTCAACAGCGTCTATGACGTGTCCACGCCCCGGCGGTTGTTTGATATCCGCCGGATCAAGGTTGAGGCTGATACCACCGCCGGAACTGTGCATGATGCTGAGAAGCTGGGCGATCTGGTGGATCGGTTCAAGACGGAGCCCGATGGTTGGTTCGATGACGTGCTGATTGCCGAGATGATCACGCTGGCGGGCAAGACCGGGGATGTGGTGCGTAATCCGGTCAAGCTGAAGCAGATGAGCTTTGATCAGCGCAATTTCTGGACGGCGCATTTTGGCGGGCTGTATCTTTTTCAGGACGTGGAACACCCTGCGTTGATCGCGCCGTTGGGCAAGGCAGGGTTGGGTGAGTTGCCTATCAAATATGTTTTTGATGCAAGCAACCGAAACCAAATTGCCAAGTTTTTCGAATATAACGAGCTGACCGAAGCCATCACTGAGGCGCGGGGGATCAATGCCGCCGCGATCCTGCGGCAAAAGATGGATTTCATTCTGGTAGATGCGGTGGCAGATCAGGGCGTGGACCTGACCGGGGCCACGCGGGCCGATATGCGGCGGCTGGCGCGGGACCATGGTGACAAGCTGCCTGCCGAATTTCACGCGTTGGCGGCGTTGGTAAACTGGGCAGAGAATGGTGGGGCCTGGCCACGTATTTCATCGGATCATCCGGCGTATTTCTATACCTTGCGCGCGTCTGATACAAAGGACGCAGCACTGGTGAACATGCTGCTGGCGGAACTTGCGCCCAAAGACGCACGGCAGATGTTCATCTGTCATAAGGAACTCTTTTACCGCACCTATGCGGGTTGGCCGGATAACAAGCGCGCCTATGTTGCTGATTTCCTTGTGGCCGAGTATCAGGTGGACAAGGCGGGCGCGCGCAGGGCGCTTTTTGGTCATGATGCGCCGCTCGAAGAACCAATGCCTGCAAAGCCGGACCCGGTGTCGGATATGATAGCCCGGGTTGGTCCGTGGGGCGCGGTGAGGGGGAACTAGGCGATGCTTGCACTGGCACGATTGGTGGTGATGGGGTTCGTCGTTCTGACGGTGATCTTTATCTGTTTGTCATTCTATTCGCGTGCTGTCAGGCGCGGCAAGTTGCGCAAGAAATGGGAGGATGGCCCACGGAAGGTGGACCGGGAGACGTTTGTGCGGCGCGGCCTTGAAAGATACGATGACTCGATCCGTCGTAAATTGATTTGGGGCGTTTATATTGTACCTGTGGTGCTGATCAGCGTGATCATCTATCTGACCAATTTTTCGTAAGAAGGAACCTCGTGATGGCGATTGTTAAATGGGTCTTCTGGATCACAGTCTGGGTGCTGATTGGCGCGTTCTTTCATTACACGCTGCCGCAGGTAGACATTGTGCGGGTGACCGACACGTATGAAAAGCGGATCGATTTTGGTGAGAATTCGATTTTCTGGGCGCAAGCAGATATTGGAACGGATGGTGCCGCGGTCAATCGCGATGTGTTCTTTATCCAGACACGGCGGGCCAAGGGTGACGTCATGGTCTACCGAAACGAGGATACCGGCTGGGGCTGGCCGCCCTATTTCAAATTTGACACGTCAAATTTGCAGGCTGAGGCGGCGGACGCCAAATCAACCACCGGGGCACCGACCTATGTGGCGCTTAAGCATTATGGCTGGCGCAATGAATTCCTGACAATATTTCCGAATGCGATTTCGATCCGGGCGGTGGAGGGGCCAGATGCGTCCAAGGGAATTCCGTGGCTTAACATCATCATACTGACGCTGTTTTTTGCGATTGTTTACGCGATCTGGGTGCGCTGGCGCAGATTCAGGATGGCACGGATCGATCCGACGCTTGAGGCGATTGAGGATGATTTTGCCGAAAAAAGCGGACGGTTTTCCCGCTGGTTGGGGACGTGGCGCAAGAAGCCTTGAATTAAGCATTCTGGCGTTAGTCGTTCATACTGCATGACTTTCTGCCCTGCGACGCGGTTCAATCCGCAAAGAGGTAATCCGTAGACGCAATCTCTCGGGCCTTTTCATGCGGTATCGCCAAGAATTGGCTCAGCATTTCCGCGTTTTGATCCTCTGACGCGTTTTCGCGCAAACGCAGGTGGTTTTCGAAACCAGAATCTCTGATCTGGTCACTTTCATGCACCATGTCGTTCCGGATAGTGGGCAAAAGGCGTTCCAAAGTGTCTTGCGATGTCTGTTCCCCTGCAAGGCCCACACGCATTGCGTGGCCGATCAGATAATCATCGGAAAACTGGCATTCGATCTCAAGCATCCGCGTCACGGATCGGTCCGATGCAAAATCATTCAGCAGATCCAGATTTTCCGGATCCATGCACACAATGAGGCGGTCGGTTTCAAAATAATCAAACAACATGCGCATCAGCGCACGGCGGTGGCGCGTCCGTTTTTCCAGGGTGTTTTGAATGCCACCCAAATCGGGCAAAGGCGTGTCTTGTTCGTTAAAGATGTATTCGATTGCCGGTACATTGGTGACCTGACGGATGCGGTCAAGCACGCGTTTGGCCACATGCCATTTCTTGCAGATGACGATCAGCAATTCTCGTTCGCGACCCAAGGTGCTTTCGGTTTCCCAGAAACGGGTGGCAAAGCGGCGCCCAATACGGCCACGCCCCGACAAGAATTTGAAAAGGCTGCGCCCTTCGTTGCTGATCTGGAATTTTACACTCTCGGCCGCATAAAGCAGTCCCAGACGCCGCTTGAGATTCTGCGCTTCCGCGCTGATCTTGCGGGCGAACAGGTAATCCTGTGCCAAAAGCAGATCATAGTGATCGTTGTAGAACGTGACCGGCATCCCGTAGTCGGTGAACATGAGAAAAGTCAGCGTGCGGGTGCGTATTTCATCCTCGGGCACGAGATGGCGTACCAATGTTTGAAAAAATGTCTCATCCGGAATCCAGGTCGTGCGGAAAAAGCGGACGACATCCTTGCGCTGCTTTACGAAGTGCAACAGCCATTCGATGGTACGGCGGCGCAGGCACCACCATTGGCTGCCGATCTGGATCTGCAAGTCTGCAGGGATCTCTCGGGTCAGGCCCAGCCATTTTTGCACTTCGAACATGGCGTAGAACAGTTTTTTGTGGGTGCGCTCGTTCACCCAATGGCGGTAAATCAGGCGTTCCTCTTTCCAGCCTGTTTTGATCCAGTCACTTTCGAAATAGTCGAAGCTTTCGATGAAATCAGCATCGTTTTCATCCAGGTACTGATGGGTGTATTCGGCGGATTTGATCGCCATGCAATCGCCAGACAGCATGTAGAAATGTGTGGCACGTGGAAAGGCTTTGGCGGCGGATTCAACGGCGTAAAGTGTGGCTTGGACCAGCGACCATTCCCCCCACCCGCATTTGATCCGCTTATGGGCAAATGTGACGTTTGGATTGTTCGCGAGGGCCGCCTTAATCTCTTTGAAATGTTCAGGATTTGCAGAGGCATCAAAGTGGATCGACATATAATCGCCGACCGCTGTCAAACGCTCCGCTTGCCGAATAATGGCAACCGGATCCTTGTGACAAAGCAGAATGTAGGCGATTTTTGCCATTTTGGAAACGAACTGACCCTTTAACTCGGTTTGTTTACCTAGATAATGATGAAGACCGATTGAATAAACACCATTTATTTGCTTTTTTGTAGCAAAGCCAAACTGTTGCTAAAAACAGTCAGGGCCATCAGGAGGCGAGTGAGCATGGGTTTCCCCGGTACGTGGATGACAGAGAGCGAAAGCGTGGTTTACCGCGTGGTGCCGAAATGCGCCTGTTCAAGCATCGGACAGATCATGTTCTATTCCGACCATGGCGATTTTTTCGATGGCGATATTCACGATGCCAAGGCTGGTTTGCACAAATGGGCGTTGGATGGATCACAAGAGCCGATCACCCGGAATGTGACCAACCACAAGTCTTATGCGTTCACCTGTGTGCGCAATCCCTACACGCGCATCCTGTCGTCATTCTTTGACAAGATCTGCGGGATTCAGCGTAACGGGAAGCGTTATCGCGGCAATTTGGTGCCGCTGCTGATCCAGAAGTACGGCATCGAGGTTGGTGGGGAGGATGGCAAACAGGAATTCGATCAGATCGCATCGTTTCGCCGGTTTTTGCTGTTTGCCCGTGACACCATTCGCTGGCACCGTCCCATGGACCCTGACATTCATTGGTCAGCGCAGTCGGGTCATGTGAGCACTTTCATCATCAATGGCGGCACCTATGACAAGATCGTCTGGACCGAAAGTTTCAACGATGGGATGCAGGACGTCATGGACGCCATCGAAACACCACACCAGGTGACCCTTGCCGACATCCCCCGCTTTAACGAAAGCGAAGGGCATGGACCCAAGCGGGCGCATCCCGTTGAGGATTATTTTGATGATCTGTCAATGCATCTGGTGCGCGAAATTTATAAGCGTGATTTTGACTTGTTCAAATATGACTTTGAAAATCCGGGCAACAAGATGCCCATCGGCGAGATTGATTTGGCCGAGGTGCACGCAAAATTGGGCGACTGAATTTCCCCGGCGGGCTTATGACGGGTTCGGCCGAATGATCGACAGCACCCTGCGCGCAGCGGCGGCACTGCCTTTGGGCGACGGGTGGATCATATCAAGGGCGTGAAAACTTGCGTCGCCAAAAGGCACCATATCGGCCAGCGAAACAAACGTAATGCCACTGTCCAGCGCAGCCAGTTTTGCGATGCGCGCTTCGAGTTTGTCCCCCAATGGCTTACATGCCTCGATTGGGGATCCTCTGCCGGGGCTGCGCAGGTATCCGACGTAGATGACCTTTGCACCATCCCGGCGCGCGCGCGCAATTGTATTGGGTATCGCCCCTTTGCGCCCATCGCTGGATATCAGCTTTTCCATTTGGCGAGTGCATTTGCCACATCCGCAGCCCATCCAAAGGTCATTGCCGCCCCCGTTCATCACGACATAATCCCATTTTCCGGGTCGGTATTGTTTGGAAATATTCATCCCCAATCCGCCCGAGATCGGTAGGGCGTAAAGATGCCGAGCCCCCGCCACGG
Organism: Sulfitobacter sp. SK011; assembly: GCF_003352065.1. Taxonomy (NCBI): domain Bacteria; kingdom Pseudomonadati; phylum Pseudomonadota; class Alphaproteobacteria; order Rhodobacterales; family Roseobacteraceae; genus Sulfitobacter; species Sulfitobacter sp. SK011. The sequence goes on along the minus strand of NZ_CP025803.1, from coordinate 3,957,077 downwards.
CTCTGCTTTTGACTTTGGTGCGCAGCAGGCCGGACAACACATGCGGCAGTGATTTTTTGGCGGAACTGTTTGAGGTCATGAACGAATCCCCCATCACCAGAACCCGCATCGGACTTTCTGCGGTGGCGGGGGTGGTCATCATTAAACAAAGGGCCAGCGCGGTGCACAGGCGAACGAGCAGCATCATGTTTATCCTTTTTCACGCGGCAGCGCGCGATGCGCGGGCAGGTACGTGTGTGGCAGACTTAGATTCTGTCAAAATTAGTACAATTTCGTGGCAAAAATATGGCAAATTGTGTTGAGTTGTGGTTGGGCAAAGATGGTAATTGCCTTGTAAAGCAGCCTTGCGCGAAGTGCCATGGCGGCATAAATCAACACTATGAGTCAAGTAAAATCATCCTCCAAATCTGATCCCAATTACAAGGTGATCGCTGAAAACCGCCGGGCGCGGTATGATTACGCAATTGAGGATGATCTTGAATGTGGGATCATGCTGGAAGGGTCCGAGGTCAAATCACTGCGCATGGGCGGGGCCAACATTGCTGAGAGCTATGCTGCGGTTGAGGATGGTGAGCTGTGGCTGGTGAACGGCTATATTGCACCCTACGCGCAGGCCAAGACCTTTTCGCACGAGGAGCGCCGCCGTCGCAAATTGCTCGTCTCGCGCAAGCAGTTGTCGCGGCTTTGGAATGAAACCCAGCGCAAGGGGATGACGCTGGTGCCGCTGGTGATGTATTTTAACCATCGCGGCAAAGCCAAGATCAAGATTGGCATCGCCAAGGGTAAGAAAAATCATGACAAGCGCGAAACAAGCGCCAAGCGTGATTGGTCACGGCAAAAGGCACGTCTTCTCAAAGATCATGGATGATCGGTTTATTCTGATCGGCTTTCGGTACAGCGTTTACACGCGCATTGTGCGCATGGCACTTTTGGAGCTGGGACTTGAAGCCACCTATGTTGAGGCCAATCCTTTTGCCGTAGAACCTGATGCTGAGCTGTCTCGCCACACGGCATTTGGTCGGGTTCCAGTCTTGCGGCACGGGGCATTTACGCTAACAGAAACAGCCGCGATCACCGGGTATCTCCATGATTTGACTGCCGGCCGGGCATTGCGGCCCGATGATGCCCAAGCCACCGCGCGCTTGCGGCAGGTGATCGGTATCGTTGATGCCTATGGCTATCAACCGATGGTCAGAGATGTGTTTTCACACGGTTTTTACCGGCCACATCTGGGTGAAGAATTTGACCCGGACAAAGTTGTCACCGGATTGGAGCGGTCTCTGCCTGTTTTGCAGACGCTGGATTTGATCGCCGAGGAAAGGCTGAAACTGAATGGCAAAGACGTCAGCCTTGCCGATATCCATCTCTCACCGATGATCGCCTATTTCGCAAAGGTTCCTCGGGCCGCAGATCTATTGAGCAAGTACCCTGCGCTGTCAGCGTGGTGGGCACAGCTGTGCAACCGCCCCTCTTTGATCGAAACGGATCCCTTTGCGATGCGGTAAATGCGTTAACGGCACCTTTTTTCCCCTTTGTCACACCATTTGCCCGCCCTAGTCCTGAATGCGCTGCAAGCTGGGGCCACATGCGGCATCAAATAAATACGGCCCCATAGGGAATGGAAATATGGAACTTATTATTGGTCTCCTTTCGGGCGCTGTTGGTGGTAATGTTGTTGGTAAAATTCTGGGTCAGCTCGACCAAGGTACTTTGATCAACTCAATCTCGGGCGTCGTGGGCGGCGGTCTGGGTGCGACGATCCTTGGCGGTCTGGGTGCAGGTGCCGCAGGTGGTGGGCTGGATATCGGCAGCATCATCAGCCAGGTTGCTGGCGGCGGCGTCGGCGGCGGCGTTGTTTTGGCGATTGTTGGCATCGTTAAAAACATGATGGAGAAATAAGTGACTTTGGGCGGTGCAACAGCGTCGCCCGGACTTGCCAGCCTGAACCAGCGGCGGTAGGCAATAGGAAACCTGACAAAAGAGGGCTTCCTGTGACCGATGATCCCAAAACACTGGTTTCAACTGACTGGTTGGCCAAGCATCTCAAAGACCCGGATCTGCGTTTGCTGGACGCATCGTGGTACCTGCCTGATACGGACCGGGATGCAAAAGCGGAATATGACGCGGCGCATATCCCAGGCGCGCGGTTTTTCGATATTGATGATATTTCCGATGCACGGTCAGATTTGCCCCACATGGCCCCGCCGGTTGAAAAGTTTATGTCGCGCATGCGCGCCATGGGGGTTGGTGACGGCCATCAGGTCGTTGTCTATGACGGCGATGGTTTGTTTTCTGCGGCGCGCGTGTGGTGGCTGTTCAAGCTGATGGGACAGAATAACGTTGCTGTTCTGGATGGTGGCCTGCCAAAGTGGATCGCAGAAGGGCATGCGACCGAAGATATGCCGCCGATCCCGCGTGATCGCCATATGACTGTGCGTTTGCAAAACCACTTGGTGCGCGATGTCACGCAGGTCGCCCATGCGTCAAAGCTTGGCGATCCGCAGATTGTTGATGCCCGTGCCGCCGCGCGGTTCCGCGGTGATGCGCCTGAGCCCCGCGAGGGTCTGCGCGCAGGGCACATTCCCGGTGCGCGCAATGTGCCATACACCGAACTGTTGAACGATGACAAAACGATGAAGTCCCCCGATGCCACGCGCGCAGTTTTCGAGGCGGCGGGTGTTGATCTGGGCAAACCCGTTATCACTTCGTGCGGATCCGGCGTGACGGCGGCCATTCTGGCGTTGGCACTGGAACGTATGGGGCATACGAATTGGTCCCTTTATGACGGCTCATGGTCCGAATGGGGCATGTTCCCCACGGTGCCCGTCGCAACCGGAGAAGCATAATGTTTGAGACGCTCAAGGCGCAGCCTGCTGACAAAATTCTAACGCTTATGCAGATGTACAAAGACGACCCTCGTGCCACAAAGGTGGACCTGGGGGTTGGCGTTTACAAAGACGCGACTGGCCTGACACCAGTGATGCGTGCGGTAAAGGCGGCAGAACACCAGTTGTGGGAAACGCAGAACTCCAAGGTTTATACCGGTCTTGCGGGTGATCCGGCGTTTGCGGATGCGATGATTGCGCTGATACTGGACGATGCAGTGCCCCGTAACACAATTGCTGCGGCCGCCACGCCGGGGGGTACGGGGGCGGTGCGTCAGGCATTTGAGATGATCCAGATGGCGCGACCAGAGGCGCGGGTATTTGTGTCTGATCCAACCTGGCCCAACCACCTGTCGATCCTGAAGTATCTTGGGATTGAGGCAGTACCCTATCGCTATTTCGACGATGAAACACGTGGCGTTGATTTTGACGGTTTGATCGCAGACCTAAAAACGGCAAAGAAAGGCGATGTCGTCTTGCTGCACGGGTGCTGCCACAACCCAACCGGTGCCAACCTCAATGCGTCCGAATGGGATGCGGTGATCAAGGTGCTGCTTGAAACCGGGGCCACCCCGATGATCGACATTGCCTATCAGGGTTTTGGCGATGGATTGGAAGAAGACGCCGCCGCCACGCGCAAAGTTGTGGCGGCTGTGCCAGAGTGCCTGATTGCAGCAAGCTGTTCCAAAAACTTTGGTATTTACCGCGAACGCACCGGGCTTTTGCTGGCCATCGCTGCGGATGCGTCAGCGCATGACCTGAACCAAGCGACGTTGGCGTTTTTGAACCGCCAGAACTTTAGCTTTCCGCCTGATCACGGGGCGCGGATTGTGACGATGATTCTGGATGACGACGCGTTGCGCAGTGATTGGATGGCTGAGCTGGAAGATGTCCGCACCGCCATGCTTGGCCTGCGCACACAGCTTGCGGGTGAATTGCAGCGTTTGTCCGGATCAGATCGGTTTGGCTTTCTCGCGCAGCACCGCGGCATGTTCTCGCGCCTGGGCACGACACCGGAAAAGGTTGAAGAACTGCGCAGCAAACACGGTATTTACATGATCGGTGACAGCCGCATGAACATCGCCGGTTTGAACAGCGAAACGGTACCAATTCTGGCGAAAGCAATCCTCGATGTTGGTATCTAGGCGCGGCGCGCCAATGCCATAGATGCGAAAAAGCCCGGACATGACGTCCGGGCTTTTTCATGTCTCATGGTGGCTTGTCAGCCTTTTGAGAATTCAGGATAGGCTTCCATGCCCAGTTCTGACATGTCCAATCCGTTGATCTCTGCCTCTTCGCTGACGCGGATACCCACCGTGGCTTTCAGGATCGTCCAGACTATAAAGCTGACGATGAACACAAAACCACCCACTGCACCAAAGCCAATGATCTGTGTCACGAAGGACGTGTCGGCGGTATAGACCGGTACCACCAAGGTGCCCCAGAAACCCGCGATCAGGTGAACCGGAATCGCACCGACCACATCGTCGATCTTGAGCTTGTCGAGGAAGGGGACGGCGAAGACAACGATTACCCCGCCCACAGCACCAATCCAGAGCGCCCCAAACAGCGTTGGGTCAAGTGGACCGGCGGTGATTGACACCAGACCTGCAAGCGCACCGTTCAGCACCATGGTAAGGTCGACCTTGCCATAAATCATCTGTGTCACGATCAGCGCGGCAACGGCACCAGCGGCGGCAGCCATGTTTGTATTGGCAAAGATCTGTGCGACGGCATCCACATCAGAGATGGTTCCCATCGCGAGCTGGGATGCGCCGTTAAAGCCGAACCAACCGAGCCACAGAATGAACGTACCCAATGTCGCGAGGGCAAGGTTTGAGCCTGGCATCGGTATCACACGACCTTCCTTGTTGTATTTACCAAGGCGCGGCCCCAGCACAATCGCACCCGCAAGTGCTGCAAAACCACCAGCGGCGTGTACCAGCGTAGAACCGGCAAAGTCGCTAAAGCCCATGTTGGCAAGGAAACCTGCGCCCCACTGCCAGCTTGCTTCGATCGGGTAGATCACGCCTGTCAGCACAACAACGAAGATCAGGAAGGGCCACAATTTGATGCGCTCAGCCAAAGTGCCGGACACGATAGAGGCTGTGGTTGCACAGAACATCAACTGGAAAAAGAAGTCGGATGCGTTGGAATAGCCGCCAGCATCAATCTCGGACTTGATATCCTTTGTGCCAATGCTGCCAAAAACATCCTGAATGATCCAGTTGCCGTCGCCGGGGTACATGATGTTATAGCCGATGAGCCAGTACATGATCGCAGCAATCGCAAACAACGCGATGTTCTTGGTCAACTGGGTCGTCACGTTCTTGGATCTGACGAGGCCGGCTTCGAGCATCGCAAAACCCGCAGCCATCCAGAACACCAGAAAGCCACCGATCAAAAAGAGCAGCGTGTTAAAGATAAATGTTGTATCGGCCAGCGTTGCAAATTCTGCATCCTGCGCCGCGCCCAGTGTCGGCACCAGTGCAAGCGCCGTGACCATGGGAATGATGTATCGTTTTTTCATGGGTCTGTTCTTTCTTAATGCAGAGGGGTCAAATGGCGTCATCGCCGGTTTCGCCTGTACGCACGCGGACGGCCTGTTCCACATCGAGGACAAAGATTTTTCCGTCACCGATCTTGCCGGTTTTCGCTGTGCGGCTGATCACTTCGATCATCTGATCGGCGACGCCATCCGAGACGACCAATTCCAATTTGACCTTGGGGACAAAGTTCACGACGTATTCGGCACCGCGATAAATTTCGGTATGGCCTGACTGTGCGCCAAAGCCCTTTATTTCGGTCACCATCAACCCGCGCACGCCAGCGTCTGTGAGCGCCTCACGTACTTCTTCCAGTTTGAATGGTTTAATAGTTGCAATGATGAGTTTCACCTTCTGGATACCTCTTTCAGTTGGCAGGAGCGCCCTGCATTGTGCAGGTGCAGCAAAACCTGGCAGGGCCTGAATTTGAAAGCGGTGGGTGGCCAAAACAGGCCTAAAGCCGGCATGGCGTGCTTAAATATTAGCCACACTTGCGGATGTGATTAAAAAATAGTCGGAAAATTGACGTTGTTTGTTCAATGGGACGCTAAACAATCCGGCCCGCTCAGGTTAAGATGCCGTAAAAATCAGGCCGGGCAGGCAATTTCATGAGTGATTCATCCAAGCGTAAGCGCCCTTTGGTGGCGGACAAGCGGTATCCTGGAAAAGGGTCGGCTGTCCCGAAAAAGGCACCCAGAGGCAAAGCGCCCGCGAAACGCAAACCGGCACGGGCCAAACGGCCAAGACGCGGGGGTATCATTGGTCTGCTCAGCGCGTTTGTGGGCTGGGTATTCCGACTGATCTGGAAGATTACATGGCGGCTTACTGCGGTTGCCATGGTCGTTCTGGCGGTTGCGATTGGATATTTTTATACAACGCTGCCCGCGCTTGATGACCTGTTGGATGGCCGTGCGCGTGGATCGGTCACAATGCTGGACAGGAACGGTGATGTCTTTGCGTGGCGGGGTGATCAATTCGGTGGTGTTGTAACCGCTGACAGCGTGTCCAGACACCTCAAGAACGCGGTGGTCGCCACCGAGGACAAACGCTTCTATTGGCATTTCGGGGTCAGCCCGCGTGGTATCGCGTCGGCGATCCGCATCAACCTCAGTGAAGGGCGAGGTCCGTTGTCTGGCCATGGTGGTTCCACCATCACACAGCAGGTCGCCAAGCTCATTTGTTTCGGGGAGCCGTTCGATGCTTCCACCGGACAGACAGAGGCGGAATATGAGCGCAGTTGCCGCGCGGGCAACATTCAGCGCAAGGCCAAAGAGGCGCTTTATGCCATGGCGATGGAGGCAAAGTATTCCAAGGACGACATCCTGTCGATTTATCTGAACCGAGCCTACATGGGTGGCGGTGCCTACGGCGCTGAGGCCGCGGCGCAGCGGTTCTTTGGCAAGCCCGCCGCAGCGGTGAATGCAGCCGAAGCAGCTATGCTTGCCGGTCTGCTGACCGCGCCCAGCAGTTTTTCCCCAACATCCGACCTTGATCGTTCGCAGAACCGCGCGGCCACGGTCATTCGGTTGATGCGCGAGCAGGGCTACCTGACACAAGCAGAGGCGGACGCGGCCCAAGCCAATCCGGCCGAATTGTCAGAGGCTGCCGAGGCCAAGGCGGGCGGGTATTTCGCCGATTGGGTCATG